>JAGVFD010000239.1 GCA_020057805.1 Sideroxydans sp.
TCCGTGACTGGTTGTATGTGGATGACCATGCGCGCGCACTGCGCACCGTGCTGGAGACGGGCAAGCTTGGTGAGACCTACAATATCGGCGGCTGGAACGAGAAGACCAACCTTGAAGTCGTGCAAGCTATTTGCACCCTGTTGGACGAGTTGCATCCGCAAGGCGCACCGCACGCCAAACTTATTACTTACGTCGCCGACCGCGCAGGTCACGATAAACGCTACGCCATCGACGCCACCAAAATTGCGGATGACTTGGGCTGGAAACCACAAGAAACCTTCGAGACCGGCTTACGCAAGACCGTGGCTTGGTACTTAGAGAACACCGATTGGGTCAAAGGCGTGACCAGTGGTGACTATCAAAAATGGGTACAACAAAATTACACCGAGAGGAGCGCAACATGAAAGGCATTATTTTAGCGGGCGGTTCAGGTACACGACTCTATCCAGTGACGCTGCCTGTTTCCAAACAGCTACTCCCCATCTACGATAAGCCGATGATTTACTACCCCCTCACCACTCTGATGTTGGCGGGGATTCGTGACATTCTCATCATCTCCACCCCGCAAGATACGCCTCGCTTTGAACAACTTTTGGGCGATGGCAAACAATGGGGAATCAACCTTACTTATGCCGTGCAACCTTCCCCCGATGGCTTGGCACAAGCCTTCATCATCGGCGAGAAATTTATCGGCAATGATAGCTGTGCTTTAGTCTTGGGCGATAACATTTTCTACGGTGCTGATCTTGAATCCAAGCTCACTGCGGCGGCCAATAAAAACAACGGCGGCACAGTATTCGCTTACCGCGTGACTGATCCTGAACGTTATGGCGTGGTGGATTTTGATGCCCATGGCCATGCCTTGAGCATTGAAGAAAAGCCCAAACAACCCAAGTCTAACTATGCGGTGACAGGGCTTTATTTCTACGACAACAGCGTGGTTGAGATTGCCAAGACCATCAAGCCGTCGCATCGCGGCGAGTTGGAAATCACCACGGTGAATCAAATTTATTTAGAGCGCAAAAAGTTGGACGTGCAGGTGATGGGGCGTGGCAGTGCGTGGCTGGATACAGGCACGCATGACTCTCTGCTGGAAGCCTCCCTGTTCATCCAAACGCTAGAGAAACGGCAAGGATTGAAAATTGCCTGCCCTGAAGAAATTGCCTATCGCCGTGGTTACATCAGTGCAGCTCAACTCACCGAACTGGCCAAGCCTCTTGCTAAAAATGGCTATGGACAGTATTTACTTGCTGTTCTTCAGGAAGTGATCTGATATGCGAACGATTCCGACCTCAATCCCTGACTTACTCATTCTTGAGCCCAAAGTTTTCGGCGATGCGCGCGGCTTCTTTTACGAGAGCTTCAACGCAAAAAAATTTGCTGAATTAACAGGCGTAACTGCCCCTTTCGTACAGGACAATCACTCACGCTCGGCGCGCCACGTATTACGCGGCCTGCATTATCAAATTCAACAAGCGCAGGGCAAGTTAGTCCGTGCCACCGTGGGCGAGGTGTTGGATGTGGTGGTGGATATTCGCAAAAGCTCGCCTACCTTTGGCAAATCAGAGACGGTGCTTTTAAGCGCTGAAAACAAACGGATGTTATGGATACCCGCAGGCTTCGCGCATGGCTTTGTGGTGTTGAGTGAAGTGGCTGAATTTCTCTACAAAACCACTGATTTTTACGCGCCTGAATTTGAACGCTCTCTTCTGTGGAACGATCCCGCGCTAGGTATTGACTGGCAATTGAATGGGGCTACCCCCTTGCTCGCCGCCAAAGACCAAGCTGCCAAGTTGCTTAAAGATGCCGAGGTCTTCGCTTGAAAACCATTTTAGTTACTGGCGTCAATGGTCAAGTAGGCTGGGAATTGCAACGCGTTCTGGCGCCCCTTGGCAAGGTCATCGCACTCACGCGTGAGCAGCTTGATTTAAGCCAGCCCGATGCGATACGTACTTGCGTGCGCGCACACCGCCCTGACTACATCCTCAATCCAGCCGCTTACACCGCTGTCGATAAAGCTGAAAGTGACACGACATTAGCCATGGCAGTAAATGGTATTGCGCCGGGTATTTTTGCTGAAGAAGCCAAAAAACTAGGCGCGCTACTCATTCACTACTCCACGGATTATGTATTCGACGGCACAAAAACAGCACCCTATGTGGAGACGGACAGTCCTAATCCAAAAAGTGTCTACGGCAAAACCAAATTGGCGGGTGAGCAGGCTATTCAGGCTATCGCAGGCAGGCATTTTATTTTGCGCACAAGTTGGGTGTATGGCGTACATGGCGGCAACTTCATCAAAACGATTTTACGTTTAGCCAAAGAACGCAGTGAGTTGCGCATCGTCGCCGACCAATTTGGCGCACCCACTTCAGCGCATTTAATTGCACAGGCAACGCTGCAAATTTTGCAGCATGCGCAAAGGGATGCTGCACCGTCTGGGGTGTACCACCTAACAACAGGCGGACAGACCAACTGGCATTACTATGCGCAAGAAATTGTGCGACTAGCGCAACAATATGACGACGCGCTGGCGCAAAAAACCCTCACCATCCACCCGATTGCTACCCACGAATATCCCCTACCTGCGCCCCGTCCCCATAATTCGGTATTGGCGACAGAGAAAATAAAGCAAACTTTTGGAGTAGATTTACCGCAGTGGAATGAAGAACTGGCGCAGTGTATGCGCCAGTTGTATACAAACTAATTAGGGACAGCGCATGAATTTGCGCTGCATTAAGGAACTCTGATTAACTGCTTTCTAGCCCCACGGGAGAGGGCTGGGGTGAGGGGGACTGTTCAGAGGTTCTCTTTACACAGCCTTAATGCAACGCTTGATTCACGCGCACCAAGTCTGTCTCTGCCAAACTACCCGCTGCCGCCTTTAAGCGCAGATGACTCATCAGATAGTTGTATTGCGCTTGATATAGATCACGGCGAGTTGAGAACATTTGCTGCTGTGCATTGAGTACATCGAGGCTAGTACGCACGCCCACTTCTTGCCCTAATTTACTGGCTTGCAGCAAACTCTCACTCGATTTCAATGCTTGCTGCAAAGCTTGCACTTGAGCAATGCCGCTGGCTACACCTAGGTAAGCTTGGCTGGTTTGCAACTCTACATTGCGCCGTGCGCTTTCCAAATCTTGCTTGGATTTTTCACGATTCGCAGCCGCTTCGTTCCATTTGGATTGTGTCGCACCGCCTGCGAATAAGGGCATATTCAGCTGCAAGCCAAGGGAGGTACTTTTCGTATCACCACACCCGGTAAAGCTACAGCCCGTGTTATTGGAATAATTGCCCACGGCATCCAATGTAGGTAAATGACCGCCACGATTTTTAGACACTTCAATATCGGCGAGTTCGTAAGCCGCATTCGCCATCACCATTTGATAGTTGCCTTGCTGCGCATCTGCGACCCACTTCTGCACGCCCACGGGATTAGGCGATTCCAATTTGAAGCCCTCGCCCAACGCATTCAAGTTGAGCATTTCTGCATTGGTTAATTGCTGCAATGCACGGCGCCTAATTTCCAAATTATTTTCTGCCGCAATTTCTTGCGCCACCACCAAATCAAAGCGCGCTTGCGCTTCATAAGTATCCGTAATGGTGGCCGTACCCACTTCAAAATTACGCTTTGCTTGTTGCAACTGTTGTGCAATCGCGGTTTTCTGCGCAATAGTAAGTTGCAAAGTGTCCTGCGCCATCAGCACATCAAAGTAAGTTTGTGCGGCGCGCAAAATAACGTCTTGCTCGGCTAACTTAAACTGCGCTTCAGAAATGGTTACTTGC
>JAGVFD010000012.1 GCA_020057805.1 Sideroxydans sp.
CTATTGATGCATCAATCTTGTTTCGTAGCCGCATATGGCCATTATCGAAAGGCGATGAGTTACTCACTTATTTTCCTTACCCAAGTTAAACGTAATAAAAGTTTGCCCAAACCAGTTTTGCTACTGTGAACTGATTTTATCCATGCGTCGATATTGCACCGCTTCCGCAATATGCGTGGTAAGCAGGTTTTCACTCCCCGCCAAATCAGCGATGGTGCGTGCTACTTTGAGGATGCGGTGATAAGCGCGGGCGGATAGATTTAGTCGTGTGATGGCTTGTCTTAACAGTGCTTCACTGGGGGCATCGGGGGCGCAGTAGAGATCAATTTCGGTGACCGAGAGTTGTGCATTGGGTTTGCCTTGGCGCGCGAGTTGGCGTTGCCGTGCAGCTTCAACACGCAGCTGAATGCGCGTGCTACTTTCCCCATCTGACTGCTTAAGCAAATCTTCTTGCGGCACGGCAGGCACTTCAATTTGGATGTCGATGCGATCTAACAGCGGGCCAGAAATTTTGCCGCGATAGCGTGCCACTTGATCCGGCGTGCAGTGGCACTTGCCGTTGAAGTGACCGAGGTAACCACAGGGGCAGGGATTCATCGCTGCCACGAGTTGAAACTGCGCTTTGAAATCAGCGCGACGTGCCGCGCGAGAAATGGTGATGCGCCCACTTTCCATCGGCTCGCGTAACACTTCCAACACATGCCGATCAAATTCGGGCAGCTCGTCTAAAAATAAAACACCGTGCATGGCGATAGAAATTTCGCCGGGACGCGGATTGCTGCCCCCTGTAATTTCCAAATTTATTTGCGACAATCCCATAAACCATACAGAATTATTTGCGAATGACTGATTCCCATAGCCTTCCAGTTCGAAAGATACCCATCGGCACACGTAGCATAACCGGCACTATGCCAGGTGGTGCAAGGTTTGAGTCTACTCTCGAACGAGATTTGATGTACATCCTGCGCTTCGACATCAACGTCGATAAGTACATAGCCCAACCCGTCAAAATCGAGTACGAGGACCAAGACGGCCGACCTAGGACCTACACCCCCGATATTTTGATCCATCATCGCAAAGATATTCTTCCGGCCAAGAACATGCCAAGCATTCTCGCCGAAGTGAAGTACCGCGATAATCTGCGAGCAAATTTTGCTGAACTGCGACCTAAATTCAAGGCCGGCATCCACTATGCCAAAGAGCACGGTTGGAAATTCAAAATCATCACTGAGCAGGAAATTCGTACACCGTATTTATCGAATGCAAAGTTCCTACTGGGATTCCTGAATCCAGATCCATACCCCAAATACGAAATCGTGCAGATGGTATTGGACCGGATGCGCGAACTGAGGGAAACGGATGTAGATACATTACTTACTTCTATTTACCGAGACAAATGGAATCAAGCAGAGTTATTGCCCATCATATGGCACTTAATTGCCATTCGCCGTATCGGCAATGACCTGACTCTTCCAATCACAATGCGTAGCAAAATTTGGCAAATGGGGAAATGACATGGCAATTGGTGAAATCAAACTGATACCCGGTTGCACCGCGTTATATCAGGGCAGACAGTGCGTGATTCTAGACATCGCCGGACTTGATGCAGTGATTGCGAAAGATGTGGCATCTGGCAAATCCGAACGTATCGCCGTCAATCAGTTGACGCCCGACCTTCCAACAGGCCAGAAGGTTGTTCGTCAGGATTTATTAACCATCCGAGATGAGGACTGGTTAGAGGCTCGGAAGCGCTTTGATGAAATTCGCCCTCTGTTAATGCTTTCAGGAGGGCAGAGAACCAAAGAGATGGTGAAGCATGTCGCCGAGAAGAGCGGGGTCGATACGGCCACCATCTATAGACGGATAAGTGCCTACGAAAAAACTGGACTAGTGTCCTCTCTGCTTCGCTCAACTCGGAAAGACACGGGTAGTTCGCGACTCAATCCAGAAGTTGAGCAAGTTATGAGGGAAGTAATTGAGGCGGAGTACCTTACTGAAGAGCAACCTACTCCCTCGGATGTTTGGGACACTCTCAAAGCACGTTGCTTAGAACTGAAACTACCGACACCACATCCGAACACTCTTCGAAACCGTATTTCGCTACTTTCTGAAGAAAAGAAGTTAGCAAAGAGAAAAGGCAAGAAGGCCGCCAAGGAAAAATTCACTCCACACAAAGGTTCTTTCCCTGGCGCAGACTATCCGCTTGCTGTTGTGCAAATCGACCATACTCCGATGGACATTATTGTTGTGGATGATGTGGATCGAAAACCCATAGGTCGTCCCAACCTTACATTGGAAATAGACTTATTCAGCAAAATGGTCGGCGGCTATTACATCAGTCTTGATCCGCCTGGTGCGCTTTCAACCGGTCTGTGCCTGACACATGCCATTCTGCCGAAGGATCAGTGGCTAGCCAAAATGGATATTTCTACCCCGTGGCCAGTTTGGGGAAAGATGCGGGTTGTTCACACTGACAATGCCAAGGAGTTTATTGGCACGATGCTATCAAAAGCATGCGATGAACATAACATCGAGCTTGAACAGCGTCCGAAGGGTGAACCTCAATACGGAGGACATATAGAGCGCTCTTTCCGTACCTACATGAGCAAAGTACATACCTTGCCAGGAACGACACGATCAAATGTCGAAGACAAGGGCGATTATGATGCCGAGGGAAATGCGTGCATGACTCTATCTGCACTTGAAAAATGGTTTGCCATCTTTATCGTCGAGTATTACCACCAAAAGCCTCACAAGGGTAATAACGGTGTTCCACCAATCGTGATGTATGAGCGCGGGATATTGGGGAACGGGGATTCACCTGGCGTGGGATTGCCGCCAAGAATTACTGATGAAACCAAATTCAAGTTGGATTTTCTTCCATACGAAATGCGCACGGTCCAAGAGTATGGGATCGTGCTCGAAGACATCTATTATTTTCATCCAGCACTACAGCCTTGGATGCATGCCATCGATCCGGAAGACATCAAACGAAAGCGTAAATTCATCTGCCGATATGATTCTCGCGACCTAAGTACAATCTACTTCCTTGATCCAGACACAAAGGAATATGTCGCCATTCCATATCGCGACATCACTAGGCCCCCCATCAGCATTTGGGAGTTACGCGCGGCCAAGAAACAATTAGCTGAAGACGGCTATGTCGATATCAATGAAGAACTGATCTTCGGCGCCGTCAGAAAAATGCGCGATATCGTCGCTTCGGAAGTGTCTAAGACCAAGAAGGCACGTAAGCATGAAGCTCGTAGCAAGGGCTGGAAGAAGTCAAAGGAACACATACCTCCCCTGAACAATACTTCCACACCAGAATCTGGTAGCGAGAAAGACGATATTTTTTCCATGCCGATTACTGCATTCGATGACATCCAGGAGGCCTCGTGAACACGAAAGACCGCCTAGCACCGAAGGCCCGACAAGCATTGGCTCTGCCTGATGAAGAACGTATTCGATTCATCCTTGAAGAGCGCTGGATCGGATACACCAAAGCGAATGAGATCATCACTCGCTTGGAAGATTTGCTCGTCAATCCCAAAATTGGTCGGATGCCAAACATGCTGATCACCGGCAAAACCAATAATGGCAAAAGTCACTTAGTTAAACACTTCCGCGATTTGCACCCAGCTACAGACAACCCCGCTGGCAAAGGAATCAAAGTTCCTGTGTTGTATGTAGAGGCTCCCGGCAAACCTGACATTTCTCATCTGTACTGCACTATTCTGGATACGCTATGCACTCCCCGCAAGGCTAATGAGACAGAAAAGAATCTGCAGTTTCAGGTTATCGATGTGTTGAAACAGATCGATCTTGGAATCATCGTGATTGATGAAATGAACAATCTCGTTGCAGGCACACCGCTTAGTCAAAGAGCTTTTCTCAATTCTCTCAAATACCTCGGCAACCAGCTTGAACGTTCGATTGTTGGTGTTGGCACAGCAGAAGTGTTGATCGCCTTGCAGGTTGATAAACAGCTTTCAAACAGATTCCTGCCGGCGGTGCTTCCAACATGGCAGTTGGATGTTGAGTTTCTTCGCCTACTTGCTAGTTTGGAAATGATGTTACCGCTAAGAGATGCTTCAAATCTGACCGAAAAGACCATAGCCATGAAGTTGCACGCCATGTCGGAAGGCTCGATCGGGGAACTCTCCTTGCTACTGAATACTGCTGCAAGATGGGTAATCAGAAACACTAAAAAGGGCAAACCGGAATGCATCGACAAAACCGCACTCGATCAGTGCGGATACATCCCTCCATCCAATCGTAGAAGTGAGGCAAACAAGGTATGACCTTGGCTGGGCTAAGCGGAAATCTCTGGCCTATTCATCTGAAACCTTTTCCAGATGAATTGCTCTCGTCTTGGATAGTTAGGCTAGCGCATGGTCATGGACTAAAGTTACAGACGTTTAGCTCGCTTGTCTTCGGGCGTAACAAATCTATCTGGAACCGTGACATCGATAAGTTAGCTCCAGATTGGTTGATTCACAAACTTGCCGAATGTACTGGAACATCAATCCAAGGGGTTATGGAGACAACCCTAAAATCTTATGAGGGCGTTCTGTATGAGCATCACCAACCCAATGGAAATACTAAATGGATTTTGCCGCTGGGGGTCTATCACCGAACACATGGTAATTTTGGCCTGCAATTCTGTCCGCATTGCTTAGCTGAAGATACCGAACCTTACTATCGCAAACATTGGCGGTTAGCGTTCTACACAGAGTGTGAAAAACACCAGGTGTTAATGCTTGATAGCTGCCCTAACTGTTCCGCAGCATTGAATTTCCACCGAGCAGAAATGGGAGTTCGTTCTTTACTTCGCGGCTCGACTATACATTGCCACTCATGTAGCTATGATTTGCGCTCCTCACCGATCTTACGTTCACCATGCCAGGATTGGCGAACATTTACTGCATGTCGTTCATTGCTTTTGTCGCACCAGATCGGCTGGGGATTCATCGAAAACACCGATTTTAATTACGCACAAAACCTTTTCGAAGTATTACGTCACTTGTGCAGACTGATGGGGTCAGATCGGAGAGGTGGCCGTTTGCTATCCTATACAGCAAGTCAGATAGGATTTGATCCCAACGTTATCAACCGTACTGTAAAAAAGAGCTATGAGTTACGCGATATTGCTGAACGTCATTTCTTGTTTTATTGCGCAGTCTGGCTCCTTCTAGATTGGCCAAACAGATTCGTATCTGCTTGCGAGAAAATTAACCTATCAAGCGCTCACGTGATAGTAGATTTCGCTGCCCCACCATATTGGTTTATCTCAGTTATTAACGACCAGTTATCTCAAGGTCAATATTCGCCCACGAACCAAGAGTTTCTTGCTGCCGCCAAATATCTATCTACCAGAGAGATGAAAGTATCAATTGCATCAATTTGTCGTTTGCTCGGTTACTCTAAGCTGAAACATAGACATATTTCTTTTAGCGACATAACCATTTGAATCAGTGCTCTCTATTCTCGTAGGTTATTCGCTTTTGAACTTACAGCTACAGCTCGCGCAAATAATTTCAAGTCCTGACTTACCCCACACCTTTGCGGCACATGCTGGACAGCAATATTTAATTTTTTTCTTTTGTTCTCGCCCGACTTTCGCAAGTGGCGCAAGCTCAGGGAAGGAATGAACTAATGGGGCATTTAATTTGGAAGATATCTCCCCCAGCCGGCTTCGATAGGATATCTGCTTGATATCAAAATCTCGATCAACCCAGTCAAGCCCAAATCCAGTTTCCACCAACGCCCTGCTAACTTTAATAAACCTACCATCCTCAGATGGATAGTCAGACATTTTTTGACCAACTCGATTTCCCCCTGCATTCCCAGTAGAGGTTGGAATGAGGCCAATCTCCTCCATTTTTTCAGCCCATTCCTGATTATGGTATCCACGCCGAGGTTTTTTGCGTCCAAACTCATGCTGCCATAGATGGCAAAGCTCATGAACTATGGTTTGAAAAAGCTGTAGTAGAGAGTTGCTAGCCAGATAGCATGGATTTATGGCCACCTCGCTCGCTAGTGAGCCTTTGGCATTACTCCATTGGTCCGGGGAAAAGTAGCCTACCGAGCTCTTTCCTCTTTGTAGAGTAAACACAAAGTTAGGCAATTCACCATTGAAAAGCTCCGCATTAAAAACTTCTGCGGCGCGTTGCAACTGTGAATAAAGAGCGCTGTGTGGATTGACATCTGGCTTGGGCATACCTAAAATGTATCGTACGATATATATTTTCGTCAAGCCGATTGATGTGAAATCGCAGAACGATATCCAACGATGAAATAGCCTGACAGGAGCGCGCCATGCAAGAGAATCGAAAAACACTCGGTCAATACATGACACCTGATTTGGTTGCAGACTTAATTGCACGCCATATTCCATCGGATGCAAAAAGCGTAATTGACCTCGCCGCTGGCGACTGCTCTTTACTTAGAGCCGCCCGTAAACGCAGACTTGACCTTGAGCTATTTGGTTATGAAATTGATTCTGAAATGCATCAAAAAGCACAGGTTCGCTTGCCTTTGGCTAAAGTTTCATTCACTAACGGCTTAACAGGGAGGTTGCCACGAGGACTGAGGGCGCATAACAAAATTGCTGTTGTCGGAAATCCACCATTTGTGGAATTTGCCCCAACAGATTCGATGCGTAAAATATTGCAGAAAGCCTTTCCGAACCTCACCACCAAATTAGGAAGCCGGAGAGCAGAAGTCTACTTCTTAGCGCGCTCGCTACTTATTGCAAAAACCACTGGTAGCACCGTTGCGATTTTGATGCCCATAAGCTTCGCAGATGGCGACATCTATACTCAATATCGAGCTGAGCTGATGAAGAACTACTCTATAAAAAAAGCAATTGAAATACCAGAAAGCGTATTTGTCGCAACCGAAGCTAGAACCGTCCTACTAATCATCGATACATCCTCAAACAAAACCAATCAGATTGATATAGGTCGCTTGGATGTAGCAACAGGGAAAGTAAAGCGAATATTCAAAGGTGAACTCCACAATGGAGATCGTCTAGATGCACGGTACTATGATGGGCGTGCACTATTTGGCTCGACGACACTCAACCTGAAGGATGTGGGTGTAACAGTCACTCGCGGCCACTACTCCCACAAAGAGTCAAAAACAATGGAACTCGGTGCCATACATACTTCCGACTTAGCTCGAGCCACTCATGGGAAGCTGTCCTTAGGAACAGAGACTCAAATCTTTCCAAATACAGCTGAGCTATTGGACGATACGCTGGCTCAAGCAGGAGACATTCTGCTTCCACGTACTGGAAGTCGTGTAAGCTGGAATCCAGTAATTGTTTCCTCTGGATGCGCCCCCATTACCGATCACGTTTTTAGAATACGCGCCCCAAGTACATCCATTGAGGCCGTCAAAAATGCTTTCATGCATCCTTCATTTACAGCGTGGCTAAAATGCACCGCAAAAGGAGTCTGCGCCACTGTTCTAACAAAAAGAGAACTGTTAACTATGCCTCTTTTCGCTGATTTAAGCTCACCACAAAACTCCAATCAAGCAATGGTGACATCGTAAAGGTGCCACCGCTTAACCTTATAAGAGCGCAAATGGTTCCTCTGTGGATGATCATACAGAAGCACCGCATCATCACATTCAGGATGTTCAACCAGAAATAGCGCAGCACCAATAGTGTGAGGCTTCGTGCCAAGCGGGGCCACCACGATTGAAGCCCCAGTCTTATTGTCAGTCATAAGCTGATTAAGCAATCCGTATGCAGCCTCAACACTAGATGCTGCCGCATACCTAGCCTCAAGTGAGTTTGCAGAAAAATATTGGATATTGTTTGCAATCGAGTCAATTTCCCATGAGGGCTCAAATGCAGGCACACCGAAAATCGCGTGCTTATTCCAATCACGCAATGCCTCCTCCTGCTCTAATGCCTGCCCCAAGCGAGCCTTCTCATAACCCAAGAAAAAGACTGCATGACCTGGGCTGATTTCTGTCAGGTTTGACCCAAATCCCTGAACAGAACGAAATCGTCGATTTCCACTTAAATCAAAATCTCGGTAGTCGGATAATCTTCCCTTAAGTGTTCGTCGATATTCTTCTGGTTCGAGATATAAAAAAGATATGACTTCAACACCTTCCTTCTTTGCTGCGCGTATCAAATAGAGCAATTCCGGGCAATTCAAAGTCGTCGCCTCGATAAGTAGTTTTTTGCACCCCCTAAGCTTAACGCAGATAGATCCATGCCCAGCTTTAGCACCATCTATAGTCGCCGTATTGTTATTAAAATCCATGCGAAATACTTCACTCACATGATCAACAACAAATGAACAGGCCGCCTCACTACGCTCATCTAATTTTTCATTGATAGCCGTACCAATCGCAGCCATATCCCATCGGCGCGAGTCCAAATCAGCAGGAACTTTCAATCCGTCGTATGAATAGGATCGAATACGGAACATCGGCGGCACTTAATGCTCCAATCCAAGTGTGAATTGCTCTGGATTATCAACGACCCATTGCTTCTCATATTGCCTAAGCATTTTCGTAAAGTCGTCTACACCGCCTGTGAACATAGTTTCAGCCTGCCCCCCGGGAATCTCAAGCTTCCGCCCCTTGTTGTAAGAGATACCAAAGAATGGCGCATATATCGGATTAAGGACATATTCAGAGGATTCATATCTAACGCCCTTCACTTTAGACTCTGGCTCTTCAAAAAATACTGACCACTTGATAGCCTCGTTCAAAACATCCTGCGCACTGGCGCTGATTTGGTCATTGATAATGCAAAAATGCGTCCTCTCTGCTTCGCTTTGCGACGGCCGCCCTTGTGACAAACGAAACAACTTTCCTAAATAATTAACGATTGCCAGCAATCGATTGCCCATGTCCCCTGAGCCAGCCACCTCTTCCTTAAAGGTTAGGCTTGTCTTAAAAGCTGCCTTAGCCTGATCTTCTATTGGGACATAAAATTTCTCAAAATCACATCCAGGATCAAACTTGCCAACCGAAGTATGGCAAAGCTCCAAGAAGTGACGAACATTTGTTGATGAAATAGATATGAAAGCATTAAAGCCTGCATATAAAGGGCATGGACGCTGTCTATGGGGTAAATAAATCAAAAGCAGCGTACCAATCAGTAAATGGTGAATCCAATCGCCTTCTTTAAAGCGCGACGATGCTCCAGACTTTAGCTTATTAAATTCAGACAACACTTCCTCTGCACTCTTAGTGCTTTGAGAAAGCAGCGGCGCGCAAACAAGCGATGCATCAGGGAATTTAGTATCGAAAAACTGCTCAGGTTTTAAACTTGATTTTTGCGCACTCAGCCCATCACTCACCAATTGGTACCAGCGCTTATATAGAACCGGCTCACTTAATATTGAAGCGGCGGTCTCGCTATTTTTTTGTCCCGGCAATACTCTCTTAATTTCAGCAAGGACTCGAGCCCGATATTTCTCGTCAGACTGCCGAACTTTAATATGAGTTTCTTCCTGAAGTTGATGAGGAATAATTGGGGTGACGTTCTCGGGCAATCCATTTTTCACTAAGATGAAAAAGAATAGCTCGGCAGCAAACAAATCGAAGTCAGACCTAAGCTCGTTGTCCAACTTTATTTTTCGAAAATCCGACTTCTCTTGTATAGCCTCCGTTCCAACCGTCATGCGCGTGCGCATCCCATTAGGCTTCATTGCTATATGAAAAATCAGAGGAGGCTCCCCACCTTTCATTAGCGTGTTAAGGAATTTTTGCTGATCGTCTAACAGATTTTCGTATTCATCAATGTAAACTGCAAATACGGATTTTTCCATATAAGGCAGCTTTGTTCGAATCTCATCTATCAGCGCAGATAGAAACTCACGGAGCGGAAATAATTCAGGCGGCGGACTATCGTCGAAATTTCGGAACCAGCGAGCCAATTGCTGGCGCCGCCCTCTTAACCATTCCACAAACTCTGCAAATGATACTGGGACAGGTTGATCACTAAAACCGCCAACTGCACGAGTGAAATTAAGCTGATCAAGCTTTCCATATTTGTTCTGCCTCTCACTGTTGCAATTAAGAAGCGCAACAGAACCAGCAATCTGTTCGGCCAATGCAAGGCAAAGAGCATGCTCAAAAATATATCTCCATTTCAAATCCTCAATACCTGCACCGGTGAATGCGCTGAAGTATTGGGTATCCGCCTTAAGATACAAGCCCACAGTTTCAAAAACCGAATCGGGCAATGCAGTGCGATCTTCAGAAAATTGGCTATGGTAAGAAAGATAACGCAGCAATGCCGTTTTTCCACACCCTCTCCCCCCTTCTATTACTACTGATTTCCGTGCCTCATGTAGTCCAAGGTTATCAAAATACAAAGGAAGAACGTATGAATTCCAAACGTCATAACCATATTCTTCAGCGCGATTTCGTATAAATGCTTGTCGATTGGTATTCATCATCTATCTAGTAAGGGAGTCCAACTATCCGTTTCGTACCAAAATATCGGCAGCGTATTATTAGGCGTTGCATGCGCAAATCCATATGCCAATCCCAGTTTGCCGAAGCCCTCCGCAAATTTTCCTTTTGGCAAACCCGCGCGCTTTACTATATCCTCATACTGCTCTAGAACCAGCGATTGAAAGCCAGCAATTTGATAGCGTTCAAAGCATTTGTCCTGCAATACCGAATTAGTTAATCCAAGCTTCTCCGCGCATTTAATATGCACAAAAGGCAGCTCCTTTTTAATAGCCTTGATACCCTCTTCGTGAGCCGTTGCCACGAGATAACTAACCCTTAAAGCTGGATTAGCAGCTCTGATCTTAGTCAAGTCAATACTCAGTGCAAATTCGATGAATTGCTGCCCTGTTCCGCAAAAATCATCCACAAAAACTAATTCTGAAAGCGCTTCCACTGATTGAATATGCTGCGGCCATGCTAACCATTCAGATTTAATACCATACCGCTTCTGTACCAACCTTAGAATATACGGCCCCGACTTAGTTGGTGGCGCCGAAAGGCCAATGACGGGCACTATTCGAACAATCGATTCTGTAGTTTGGTTAGAGCGGTTTTGAACTAAGTCTAGTAGATGTCCACTTCCAGTCGTGCTGTTAGAGCTATTAAAGTCCAAGAATAATGTATCGAGTAATGAAAAAAACTGGTCACGTGATCGAAAACATAAATTATCTAAAAGATATGCGCCAACTAATTCCGCACCATAATTCTCGAAACACCCACGCCATGACTCTAGGCGATGCACCTTTATCTCATCCCAAATTCGAGCTTGTATAAGCTTTTTTGCTCGATCAAAAACTTGGTCAATGTAATCCAGCTGATCTTCGTTGTAATGAATCATATTAAAGATACTCTTGGGCAATAGCCCGGTCAGTTCAGCATTTGATGACTATAAGTTATCACTACGCCATGATCAACCAATGCAATTGGTTCATTTTATTAATCGCATGTCTGCCCTGAATAGGGCATCACTAAACCCTCATCCACCCGATAATCCGGATACCCTAATTTCACTGTAGCAGAAAATCTATCCCTGTGCGCTCCACCAACTCAGCGTAACTGATAGGTTTTCCAAGTCTGGCTTCATCTGAATTATCCAGCCAGTATGTCCATGCACGCTTACTTGATGGGTCATATACCATTTTAAATAGTTGGCTAGGTACCCATACTTTGCTGTTCCCGATAGTCGCTGGATTAGTATCAAACGCAGGGCCAGTAATTACATATACATCGCCCGCCGCACGCATCACATACTTTCGAGTGTCACTCTCAATCTTAGCCCAGGCTTTACGATTATTGATTGGAGCCTGCGGTATCACGTTGGCCAAAGAGAAGCTTTGTGCCATCGCACCAAGCGTACTCATATCCGCCGCCGGAGCCATGTGACCGCGATCAAACCCAGAATCCCTGTAGTCCTCAAGGTGCGCACGTTCCGAAATCGGAAGTCGCGCTTCTTCGTAAAATTGGTCAACACGGCCAACTTCAATTTCAATGATGGCTCGATTTAGTCGCTCAGCAACATAGATTGGTGTGCGGCTTTTCCCAGAGTGCAGGACCGCAAATGCATCGAAACACAGTGCCCTAGTTTGCATGTCACGTTGCATATGCATTACTGGTGGATTGCCATTCACAAAGAATTGACGGCATTGTGCAAAATCTTCTTCTGCGTATGCCAAATTCGAAAGGGCAAGAACACCAATGAAGCCACACACTACGTTGGATAATTTGCTAAAAAATTGGTGATTGATGATCGTCATCTGGTTGATGTCTTCGCTGTAATCAATCCCATAATAGACCAATACCCCAAAGCTCCTCTGCCATGCGCCAACCCATACTCTCATCCGACTTGTGCGCGACGGAACTCCGCCGATATCTGTGCGTATCTTTTTTTGAAGGCCATCGATTGCGATCGACGCATTGCCGGATAAAGCACTTGAACTCCTCTGAGGATATTTCTGTGAAATCCTCCTTGGCCAAAATCAGTATAGAAATTGTTTCATTCTTGCCTGGCTTACGTTCCATTTCCATTGCATAACCGGCCCTCCCATTTAATTCCAATTTTGCAACAATCAATCTTCTTGGCAGTATTCGCTTACGTTCTTTTTCGTCAATTATTGCACCGATGCTTGTCCATCGGTCTTCTGATCTGCCCGGCTGGAAATAGCTGATAGTTTCGTCGCGATGCAAATATGAGCCTGCGCCTACAGGTATAGTAGTGACGATAATCGATTTTTTGCTTCGCAAGTATTCAAGAGCCTCTAAAAAGGTAACGAGATCTGTTTTAAGACTGTTATCGCCCTGCGCTGTAACGTCAACTCTGACATTGGTCTTTGCTGTGTTATTTTCTCCGTAAGTGCCTCCAGATGTTCCAACACCAGTCTTCGGATTATTTGGCAATTTGACAATAGCCTTACCGCTTGGCTTGTCAGAAATCTTCCTGGTTACCTTCAGCTTCTTCCCCTCAAGAGCAGCAAATCTATCTTCAAGGACTCCTATATTGATTGGGAAGTACCGTTTATCCGGCTCCCCACTGTGATCGAATATCTTAGGAATATCATCATAGCCATATGGCCATATTCTCCCCCATATCGGCTTACATTCTTCCGCCTCATCTGGATTGCTAGGCTTCGCCTCAATTTCTAGTACTACATCTGAAAATGGCATAGCGGCTGTGCAAGTTACTAACCTAACAGCGAGGAATCGTTTTACACCATCTTCTCCGACAATCGGTCTGACTACTGCCGTCAGTTTTGACTTGCCATCGAATGGAAAAAATGAGGTGCCATGGGGCGTCGACGCGAACCGATTCAGGCTTTCAAGTTGAATCCATTCGTGAATCTTTTTTGCTCTTTCTTGCATCAAAGGCGAAGCCTTATATCTTGCCAAGATCCACGCATCAGACTCCCTGCAGAACCAGTGAAGAAATATTGTTACAACTTTAGTTAGAGGATCAAATGTTGTTGGCTCTCTGAGAAGTTTGTCATACTGCCCAAAGAACAATGCTCGAGCCGAGTACGAAGAATAGATGTAATAAAAACGAATCACCTCTATTGCCGGTACAAGTAGCCCGTGTGGATCGTTGTTATATGGCAGCGCAATCAATGGTGATTTACTTATACCATTCCAGGCTTCAGAGCCCAGTGGGTATTGAAAGGCCGGAATTATTCGGCAAGAAGCCTCGCCTTTTTTGGTTGAAGAAGAAAAAATTATAAATTGGGCTTGATTGGTATCCACCTCAAAAGTGCGAGTTGGGTGCTCGATGTATTTTTCTACCAAGTGTCCATCACGCCATACAGAACCAATCCAAACCAATGGCAGTAAACCGACCCCTATGTCAGCGCTGTAATGCTCTTTCGACAGATTCTTATTGTTAAGCGGATTTGTCGAATTGAAGTCATTCAAAGTATTGAGGCGTGTAAGAAATACTTTTATGAGTTGTTCGCTAGTTGCGTGCGGATTGAGGCGGATGCCATTCATCCAATCGATACGCCAAAGATTTCCATCTTTAGGGAAAGTGGAAATTTTGTATCTCTTTGCATCATCCATGCAGAAACCTTTTACTTATTGGGATGTGTGATGATTTGAATAGATTTCATCCGCATTTATTTATGTAGGTTCGCAAATAATTGTGTTTGGTCGCAATTATTATTGGAGCTTACACCCCCGCCCACCAATGCCACGGCGGAAGCGGTGTGATGCGGTGCACGATAAGGGCGGCGTTTCCAATTTTCCACCTCGAACATGCCGCCTAGCGACTGCATGGCGGCGGACTCCAGCGCTTCGCCTTGCGTCATCTGCGGCAGGATGCCGGGAAAGCGCGCCGCCAACATGCTCTTGCCTGTACCGGGTGGGCCGCTCATCAACACAGAATGCGAACCAGCAGCGGCAATCTCTAATGCGCGTTTCGATTGTGCCTGGCCTTTTACTTCGCGCATGTCGGCGTAGTGCGGCGCGATGGTTTTGATGTCGGGAATGTGCCGCGTGAGCGCATCGCGCCCCGCCAAATGCGCTGCCACTTGCAACAACGATTGTGCGGGAAATACCACCGCATCTTCCACCAACGCCGCTTCAGGCGCATTCACCGCAGGCAAAATAAAAGCGCGTCCACTATTCGCGGCGCGATAGGTCATCGCCAATGCACCGCGTATGGCGCGCAACTCTCCGGTCAGCGCCAGCTCGCCCGCGTATTCATATTCAGCCAGTTTGTGGGATGGAATTTGTCCTGATGCGGCGAGAATGCCCAGCGCGATAGGCAAATCAAAACGGCCACTTTCTTTAGGCAAATCTGCGGGGGCGAGATTGACGGTGATGCGTTTGGCAGGAAATTCAAACTGGCAATTTTGCAAAGCCGCACGCACGCGATCTTTGCTTTCCTTCACTTCCGCTTCAGGTAAGCCGACGATAGTGAATTGCGGCAAGCCATTCGCCAGATGCACCTCAACCGTAACCAGTGCGGCATCCATGCCGGATAGGCTGCGGCTGTAAAGAACGGCAAGACTCATGATGAATTACTTGGTTTCTAGTGCAGCTAGCCGCGCTTCTAACTTTTCCAAGCGCGCCGCCAACACATCGTATTCCTCACGCGATACCAAATCGAGTTTAGCGAACCCTTGTGCCATGAACGCGCGTGCGTTTTTTTCAATATCTTTGGCAGGACTATTGGCAACGACATCGCTCAATTTTGCGGACATTTCTTCAAAAAATTTAGTGTTTAGCATGTGTGTATTCCCCGTTAAGTGAGTGGGGTGAGTGTATCAAATTCATCTGCACCGTCGCG
This sequence comes from Sideroxydans sp., assembly GCA_020057805.1. Classification (GTDB taxonomy): domain Bacteria; phylum Pseudomonadota; class Gammaproteobacteria; order Burkholderiales; family Gallionellaceae; genus Sideroxyarcus. Next base: position 15,272 of record JAGVFD010000012.1, read on the forward strand.
GTGCATCAGTGAGTTTTAGCGCGATTGCATGGTGCATTGCCTAGTTAGGGTATATTGGGACTACACCCTGTAAAGCCCAATAAACACGGGATTGGTGAACACTGGCACGGTTGGTGCTGATAGACAGCCGTGGATACTTTGTCCCGCTTTGAAATTAACTGAAAGGAAATACCATGTTGAAGAAAAAACTGTTGGTTGTTGCGCTGGCTTCTGTATTTGCTGCACCTGCGATGGCGGATGATTTCACACCTAGCTCTAACGTTAGTTTGGTGAGCGACTATCTATATCGCGGTATCTCTCAAACAGGCGCATTGCCAGCTCTGCAAGGCGGTTTCGATTTGGCTCACGCGAGCGGTTTATATGCCGGCGTTTGGGGTTCAAGCATCAGCTGGGTGAGCGACGCAGGCTTGGCTAATAGTGCGGGTGTGGAGTTGGACACTTACGCAGGTTACAAGGGCGCGGCCGCTGACATCGGTTATGACGTGGGCTTCTTGCGTTACAACTACCCAGGTTCTTATGTTTCTGGTGTAACAAAACCAGACACTAATGAAATCTACGGTGCGTTGAGCTATTCGATCGTGACTGCGAAGTTCTCTTACGCATTAGGTGACACCTTTGGCGCTCCAGATTCAAAAGGCACAACCTATGCTGAGCTAAATGCTGCTTATGCAATTCCTGATACAGGCATTACCGTAGCTGGACACGTGGGCGCTCAAACTTACAAGGGCTCATCTGCCAAATACACAGCATTCATCGCTGCTGGCACACCTAGCTACACCGATTACAAGCTCAGTGTGACCAAAGACTTTAGTGGTTATGTAGCTGGTCTCGCTTTCAGCAGCACCGATGCTAGCGCGTACTACACATCAGTTACTGCACAAGCGAAGAAGCTTGGTAAAGGTACTGCTGTGTTGTCTCTCAGCCGCGCGTTCTAAATATAACCGGGGCGGTTCGCCGCCCCCTCCCCCACCCTAACCCTCCCCCGATGGGAGAGGGGACAAAGGCGGTAAGCAATATTTAATTCTGGAGAAAAATAATGAAAATGGTTACCGCAATTATCAAGCCATTCAAGCTGGACGAAGTGCGTGAAGCGCTGTCCGCGATGGATGTGCAAGGCATCACCGTTACCGAAGTTAAAGGTTTCGGTCGCCAAAAGGGTCACACCGAGTTGTATCGCGGTGCGGAATACGTAGTGGATTTTTTGCCTAAGGTCAAATTGGAAGCGGCGATTCGCGCGGATCAGTTAGATCGTGTGATTGAAGCTATCGAGAAAGCAGCCATGACCGGCAAAATCGGCGACGGCAAAATTTTCGTGCAAGACCTCGAACAAGTCATCCGCATCCGTACCGGCGAAGTCGGTCCAGAAGCGCTTTAAGGAGAACATGATGAAGAAGATTATTGCATCACTTATGTTGCTGGCCATGTTGTGTGGCTTCGCAGCGCCCGCGTTTGCTGAAGAAGCGGCACCCGCTGCAGCAGTGACCGCAGTAGCAGCAGTCGAAGCTGCTCCAGTTGAAGCTGCCCCCGTTGCTGCCCCTGCGCCTGTTCCTAACAAGGGTGACACCGCTTGGATGTTGACCTCCACCTTGTTGGTCATCTTGATGGCGATTCCTGGTTTGGCCTTGTTTTACGGTGGCTTGGTTCGCAGCAAAAATATGTTGTCTGTGTTGATGCAAGTGTTCAGCATCTTCGCGCTGATTACCGTGTTGTGGGCGATTTACGGCTACTCATTGGCATTCACTGCAGGCAATGCGTTTATCGGCGGCTTTGACCGATTGTTCTTGAGCGGCATCTTTGATCCGGTGACGGGTAGCGTGGCGAATGCAGCCACCTTTAGCAAAGGCGTGGTGATTCCTGAATTCGCTTTCGTTGCTTTCCAAGCCACGTTTGCAGCGATCACGGTGGCACTGGTAGTCGGTGCATTCGCAGAGCGCATGAAGTTCGCTTCGGTGATGTTGTTCTCGGCACTGTGGTTCACTTTC
>JAGVFD010000217.1 GCA_020057805.1 Sideroxydans sp.
ACCGCGCGTTGCACTTCGGCACGTGAGAGACGCGGCGGGCGCGGCAACTTAAACGCATCGGCCACCGCATCAAAATAATTTCCCATTTTCATTTCGTCTTCATCCACTGCGTGTACCACCCGATTGGGTTTGGCGTAACGCAAAGCCGCCACCACAATGCGCGCTAAATCGCCGGCGTGAATGTGGTTGCTAAATCCGTCCTCCTCGGTCGTGATGGCAGGGGCGTGGCTGCGAATGCGCTCCAGCGGCAAGCGTTCGGCAGCATAAATGCCTGGCACACGCAGAACGCTGGCGCACACACCGTTGTGTATTGCCCAGTGACGAATTTGCTGTTCCGCATTCACGCGTAATCGAGCGCGTGCGGTGTCTGGATTCACCGCGCGTGTTTCACTCACCTGTGCCCCACCACAATCACCATATACCCCGCTGGTGCTGATGTAGACCAACTGTCGAGGGGGCGTGCCATGAGCAAGGGCGGCCAGCAAATGTTGTGTGCGCGTGTCGCTAGTAGCATGGGCTGCGGGCGGCGCGAAATGCAGCACCACCTGTGCTAGGCCAGCGAGTCGAGTTAGGCTGTGGCGTGTATCCAAATCGCCCAAAATGGGCGTTACCCCCAGCGCCCGCAAACGTGCAAATTTGGATGTGTCGCGCACCAGCGCAAACAGGCGATAGTGGTTTTGTAGCAGGGGAATCGTGCGTAAGGCGACGTCTCCACAACCGATAATGAGTAAGCGATTCATGCTGTGATTATGCGATAAAATCGCGCCCTTCATTCAACCGAGAATTGCGCCATGAGTTTTAACACCACCATTTTGCCGAGTAACCACAGCTTTCCTATAGAAGCGGACGAAACCATTTTGGAGGCCGCGTTGGAGCATGGCTTTGTGCTGCCTTACAGCTGCCGCAATGGTGCATGTGGCGCATGTAAAGGCAAAGTGGTGCAGGGCACGGTGAATTATGGAGAGGCACAAGGTCAGGCGTTGACTGAGGCAGAAAAAGCCGCTGGCATGGCGCTGTTTTGCTGTGCCAAGCCGCTGTCTGATTTGATTATTGAGAGTCACGAAGTGAGTCGCGCGCAGCATATCCCCGTGAAAATGTTGCCCTGCCGCGTGGAGTCCATGCACAAGGTGGCGGATGACGTGATGGTGATTTTCCTTAAGCTACCCGCTAATGAGCGGCTGCAATTTTTGGCGGGGCAGTACATCGACATCTTGCAAAAAGACGACAAGCCACGCAGCTTTTCATTGGCCAATGCGCCGCATGACGATGGCTTGTTAGAGCTACATATACGCAACATCGCGGGTGGCACATTCACCCATCACGTATTCAACGTGATGAAGGCACGCGACATCCTGCGCATCAAAGGCCCATTGGGCACCTTCTTCCTGCGAGAGGATTCCGACAAGCCCATCATATTCGTGGCAAGTGGTACAGGCTTCGCCCCCGTCAAGGCCATCATCGAACACGCTATCAAAATTGGCTTCAAACGTGAGATGCACTTTTACTGGGGCGTGCGCAAAGCGGCTGATTTATACATGCTGGATAAAATTAAAGGCTGGGAGACCGAGCACAACATCAAGTTCACCCCCGTGGTGTCGGATGAAACATGGAGTGGACGTAGCGGCTTCGTGCATCAAGCCGTGCTGGAAGACTTTAAGGATTTATCCCAGTACGACGTATATGCCTGTGGTGCACCAGTGGTGGTGGAATCTGCCCACCGTGATTTCACCACGCAGCGAGGCTTGCCGCATGACGCATTTTATTCAGACGCGTTCACGTTTGTACCCAAGGTTTAACTCATGCGGGCTAGGTAGCCGCACCAAGTTGGGCGGCTTGTTGAAAATACTTAAAGGCATCATCAGGCTTGTGTAATTTTTCTGCCAACTTGGCCAGCGTGCTAAACGCCTCCCGACTAGGCGCAATGCTCACACTGGCATCCAAATAGTTTTGCGCTTTTCCCCATAGCTCTTGATGAACGCATAACTTGCCGAGAGCGAGTAATAATCCTGCGTCGTCATGATGTGTGGGTAACCAGCGTTCAGCTTGATCAATTTGCGGGATGACGCTGCCTTGTAGGCAGTCGCCAAACAGGGTGACGAGTTCGCTATTCCATTCTCGATTCAAACTTTCAGTGAGTAAGTTGCGTGCGACAGCGGCGTCACCTAGTTGAATGTAAGCGCGCGCAGCTTGTGCGGCAATTTTGTTATTTGCTTTGAATGCGCTAGGCATTTCTTTTAATACGCTGCGCAACAATGCGCCGTCATGTGCGGCAGCTTTTAATTTTTCCATCCATGCTTGTTGGCGCATTTGAGTGGATAAGGTGATGTTTATCGCGTTGCGTTTTTCGAGTTGATTCGCCACATCTAATACAGCATCCCAGTTGCGTGATTGTTGCTGTGCTTTGAGCTCTAGGCCGAGTGCGCCTATGTGCTTGCGGATGCCAGTGTCGTTCAGGGCTTTGAGTGAACTCAAAGCGGACTGGGGTTGTTTTTGGTCGAGTTGAAATTCGGCTTGGGTCATCAGGCGCATCGTTTGTTCGCCTACGGTCTTGCCTTGTGCTTCAGCTAAATAAGCATCGCGGCGTTCAAATTCACGCAATTCGTTGGCGGCACGGGCGGCTATGATGGAGTTAATGCCCGAGGTGTCGCCAGATTCCATAGCATGCACCGCCGCTTTTTCAGCAGCGGCATAGCGTCCTTCAAAAAAAGCGGTGAGCGCTTCCAGCATAGAAGCGCGACCTTTGCTCTGCGCACGCTCGGCGCGAAAGTGGCGCACATGTTGCGGCAATTGCAAAGTGGAGCTCACTACGCGAATTAAAAAATAGCTGGCCACAAACGCGGCAAACAACGCAAAGACAAATAACACGAGTGACATTTCAATGCGGTACGGGGGGTACACCAGCAACACATAGCCGGCTTGATGTGAAAGCAAGGTGGCGGCAACGGCTGCCGCGAATAAAGCTAAAAGCCAGAGTAAGAATTTCATTGCGCGGCCTTGTCAAAACGTGCGCCGTGCTTGCGCGCTAGAGCCAGACTCGCGCTGATGTCGGGCATTTCTTGTGCGATATGTAGGACGCTTAATTTTTGTAGGCTATTGTTAGACTGAATTGTGGCGGATGCCGAGTTGTCGAAGTAACGCTTTAGCCATTGCTGTGAGGCTTTTAATTCGCGCTTAAAACTAATTTCGTCGTGCGAAAGCAAAGCGAGTCGCGCCGACAGCAAGCGCAATTTCAAATTTTCGCGCAAGAAAAAAGTTTGCGTAGGGGCGAGTAGAGGAATTTCATCTAACTGTGTATTTTCGATGCGTACCAAGCTGCGCACTTCTTGCCACAACTCACGCCAAAAGCGTTGCCAAGCATTGCCACTCGGTGCTGCGTCAGCGCTTGCAGTCGCGTCAGTTGAATGCGAATGCACATCCTGCGCCAATGGCAAGGTGTCAGTATTCACAATAAGTTGGTCGATCTGCTGGTTGATGGCGGGAACATCAATGTCGGGCAGGGCGCGTAGGCGTTCAATATCTTGTCGAATACGCGTTTTCAAATCACCGAAGCCGGCTTGATTTAAGCGTTGCAAGCGATCCTCGGCGTGCTGCAACGCGATCAGCGAGGCTTTTACATTGGCTGAAAGTTGCAATTGCTGTCCCGCGATTAACAACATTTGTTCGACATCCGCGAGGGCAGTTTGATCGTGGCTACTGGACATGGCTTGATACAAATTTTCTAGCGCAGCGCGTTGATTTTGTGTTTCGCCAAATTTACTTTCTAGCACGCTCAACTTGCCGCCTAGCTCACGCACTAATTCTTGATTTTGGGTGACCAACGCTTGGTTGGCTTTGTTATTTCCTTCCACTTCGGCGAGTCGACGCGCCACTTCTTGCTGAACTTGATTGAGTTCCCCTTGCGCGGATACCCACTGCCAAACAAACACAATTACCAGCACAGCAAGCGTGAGTTGCGTCAGGCTCATGCGTGAAATGAGATTGCCCAGTGGATTGCCTTGAGGTTTGGCGACGGCCGAGGTCGTGGTTTCAGTTGCAGCGGTGGAATCGCTCATGGTGTTAGTTCCTTGCAGTGGGCGACCATGCTACCAAAGCCGCGAGTAATCCGTCATCTCCTGATGCGGTGGTGAATATTTTTTGCCAACCTTGTGTGTGCGCTAAGGCGGCAATGCGCGGATGCGGGACAAACAGCGGTAAGGTGCTTAAGCGCGCCTTATCGTTGTTATCAAGCATCTGCCACAAGTGAGTAAGCGCTTCGCTGCTGGTTACGCTGAGGGCGTCGGGTTGAGCTGCCTGTAACGCGGTGACGTCTAGCTGAGATTTGCTGCGCTGGTAGCACGTCACGTATTCCACCCGTGCACCGCGCGCGGTGAGGCTGTCTCCCAACAGTTCGCGCCCACCATCGCCACGCAAGATGGCGATGCGTTGTCCTGTTACCTGCGTTAGTTCAGGCAGGCCAAGCAAGGACTCGCTGTCGAATCGTTCGGTGGGGGCGATGACATGTGTGATGCCCGCATCGCGTAAAGCCTGCGCGCTACTCTGGCCTACGCTGGCAACTTTGATTGAAGGGGAAAGCTGTCCCAATGCCGCCATCCCATATTTGACTGCGTTTGGACTGATAAATATGAGCAGATCGTAGGTGGTGACTTGATGTGCAAAGGCATGCAATGCCACTTGATCGTGTGCAGCGGTGATGTCTAACAAAGGAAACAGCAGGGCGTTGCCGCCCTGCTGTCGGATGCGCTGCGTGAGTTCAAGTGCTTGCTCGCGCGGGCGCGTGATGACGATGTTGAGGCCAGAAAGAGATGCGGCCATCGGATGTGTTAGGCGCTAAGTGCCGCGAGAATTTCTCCCGCTCCTTGCTTCAGTAAGTCTTGCGCGACTAGGTTGCCCAATGTTTCGGGTTGCGCGATGTCGCCGATGTGTTCTGCACGTAACAAGCGTGAGCCATCTGGTGTGGCGACAAAACCGCGCATGCGCAGTTTGCCATTTTGCACTTCTGCGAAGCCTCCCAATGGAACGGAGCAACTGCCCGCCAAAGCGCGGCTCATAGCACGTTCTGCAAAGACGCAAGCAGCGGTGTCGGCGTGATGCAAGGCAGCGAGAACTGCTTTCAAGTCGGGGCGGTCAGCACGAGTTTCGATGCCCAATGCGCCTTGCCCTACCGCAGGCAAGCTGTCTTCACTAGAGATGACGGCGCGGATGCGGTCGCCCAGTCCCAAACGTTTTAGCCCCGCCGCCGCCAAGATGATGGCGGCGTATTGGCCCTCATCTAATTTGCGCAAACGAGTCTGTACGTTGCCTCGCAGTGGTTGGATGTCTAGGTGTGGGAAGCGTGCGCGTAACTGACTTTCACGACGCAGGCTGGACGTGCCAACCACGCTGCCTGCGGGCAATGCAGCTAGGCTGTCAAAATTGTTGGAAACGAAGGCGTCACGTGGGTCTTCACGTTCGCCGATGCAGGCTAGGGTAAAGCCGTCTGGCAAATTCATCGGCACATCTTTAAGCGAATGCACGGCAATGTCAGCACTGCCATTTTCTAGGGCTGTTTCCAATTCTTTGACGAACAGTCCCTTGCCGCCAATTTTCGATAAAGTCACATTCAAAATCTGGTCACCTTGGGTGGTCATGCCCAAGATGCTGACGGAGGTTTGTGGGTATAATGTACGCAGTCTGTCGCGTATGTGTTCTGCTTGCCACATGGCCAACGCGCTTTCGCGTGATGCGATCACCAAACGGGACGGCGGATTGAAAGTAACCTGACTCATCAGTTTTCCTAAATTTTATTGAATGAAAAAGTGCGGCGCATTCTAGCAGGTGCGCCTTAATTTTGCTTTGCGCCCACGACGAAGTTGATAAACATGAATCTCATCTCAGCCCCCTCCGATATTTCGAGTAAAGACGCACCGTTGCGTGACGACATCCGCTTATTGGGCCGCATTTTGGGCGATACCTTGCGCGAACAAGAGGGCGAAGCCACTTACGAGTTGATTGAAAAAGTGCGCCGTACCGCCGTGCGTTTCCGCAAGACGCAGGACGAGCGCGATGGGGCTTTGCTGGAAGAAATGTTGGATGCGTTGAGTCCAGAAGAGACGTTGCTGGTGGTGCGCGCTTTTAGTTATTTCTCGCAACTTTCCAACATTGCCGAAGATTTGCATCACAACCGTCGCCGTCGCGCGCACTTGAAGGCAGGCTCCCCTCCGCAAGAAGGCAGTGTGCAGTTGGTGCTGGATCATGTGCAGGAAAAAAATCTGGGCGTGGAGGATGTGCAGGCTTTCTTTGATAAAGCGTTGATCGCACCCGTGTTGACTGCGCACCCGACCGAAGTGCAGCGCAAGAGCATTTTGAATTGCCAACTCATCATCTCTAGCTTGTTAGACGAGCGTGATCGCTTGGACATGACGCCAGAAGAGTTGGAAGACAACGAAGAAAAGTTGCATCGTTTTGTCCTGATTCTGTGGAGTACGCGCATGTTGCGTACGTCGAAGTTGTCGGTACAGGATGAGGTGAAGAACGGCCTATCCTTCTACGACTACACCTTCTTACGTGAGATTCCTCGTCTGTATGCCGGACTAGAAAAACAAATCGAAGCACGTTTCGGTAAACGTATCGAGCTGCCTCCTTTCTTGCGTGTGGGCAGTTGGATTGGTGGTGACCGCGACGGTAATCCATTCGTGACACATGAGGTGATGTTGGATGCCGCACAGCGTCACTCTGGTACGGTGATGGATTACTACTTGGCAGAAACGAATCTATTGAGTTCGCGCTTGAGTTTGTCAGACCGCTTGGTGGATGTGAGCGATGAGCTGGAAACATTTTCGGCGCAATCGCCCGACACCGAAGCTAGCCGCGCAGACGAGCCTTATCGTCGTGCTTTACTTGCGGTTTATGCGCGCTTGGTGGCGACTACCGAGCATCTTGGTCACCATGTGCAGCATCTTCACCCAGTGAGCAAAGATGTTGCGCCGTATGCCAACGCTGAAGAATTTATCGCCGAACTCGACATCGTTATTCATTCCTTGGAACACCACGGCGCGCTGTATTTGTCGCGCGGTCGTATGGCTTATCTGCGCCGCGCCGCAGAAGTGTTCGGTTTCCACCTTGCACCGTTGGACATGCGTCAGCACAGTGCTATCCATGAACAAACCGTAGGTGAATTGCTGGTGAATGCGGGTGTGCCTGACTATTCTGCATTGGATGAGGCAGGACGTCGCAAAGCGCTGCTTGTGGCATTGCAAGCAGGTCAATTGCTCGCTGCTGATTTGGAAAAGTTTTCAGATGTGCCCAAAGGCGAACTGAAGTTGATGCATGCCGCTGCTGATATTCATAAACGTTTTGGTCGTGACGCACTGCCTAACTACATCATCTCCAAAACCGATGCTGTGAGCGACATGTTGGAAGTGGCGCTGATGGTGCAGCAAAGCGGCCTGCTCAATGCCAACAATTTACACATCAATATCATCCCCTTGTTTGAGACCATTGAAGACCTGCGCGGTTGCGGCCCCATCATGGACGAGTTGTTTTCCATCCCGTTCTATCGAGAGTTGCTGAAGAGTCGTAACAATACGCAAGAAGTGATGCTGGGCTACTCCGACAGCAACAAGGACGGCGGCTATCTCACCGCGAACTGGGAGTTGTACAAGGCAGAAGTTGAGCTGGTGCAGGTGTTTGAGAAGCACGGTATCGAGTTGCGTTTGTTCCACGGTCGGGGTGGCACGGTTGGTCGCGGTGGAGGCCCAAGCTACCAAGCGATCTTGGCGCAGCCACCCGGTAGCGTGAACGCGCAGATCCGCATCACCGAACAAGGTGAAGTGATTTCCAGTAAGTACTCTGACCCAGAAATTGGTCGTCGCAATTTGGAAATTTTGGTGGCCGCCACGATGGAAGCGACCATGGTGCACCACCACGGTGATGATTCCACCATGCCTGAATTCCACCGCATCATGGAAGGTATGAGCCGCGATGCGTTTGCGTCTTACCGAAAGCTGGTCTATGAGACACCAGGCTTCACCGATTACTTCTTTGCCGCCACGCCAATTCGCGAGATTGCGGAACTCAACATCGGTAGCCGTCCTTCGGCACGTCGCGCTACGCAAAACATTGAAGACCTGCGTGCGATTCCTTGGGTGTTCAGCTGGAGCTTGAACCGTGCCATCCTGCCGGGATGGTTTGGATTTGGTAGTGCAGCTAAACAATTTATCGAGCGTGAAGGGGATGCAGGCCTGAAACAACTGCAAGCCATGAATCAAAACTGGGCGTTTTTCCGTGGCCTGTTATCCAACATGGATATGGTGCTCTCCAAGACGGACATGGGTATCGCCTCGCGTTACGCAGAACTGGTGCCGGATGAGGAATTGCGCGCACGTATTTTTGGTGCGATTGAAGCGGAATGGCAGACCACGGTTGACATGTTGTTTGCGATTACCTGCGAATCGAAATTGTTGGCGGACAACCCGAGTTTGGCGCGCAGCTTGGCGACGCGCACCCCGTACATTGACCCGCTTAACCACTTGCAAGTGGCGTTGTTGTACCGCCACCGTGCGGGCGATAGTGACGAGAAAGTGAAGCGCGCCATCCACCTCACCATCAACGGTATCGCAGCGGGTTTGCGTAACAGCGGCTAATTATTGGAATGCCATACGCCTTTAGCGTGTCGAA
>JAGVFD010000269.1 GCA_020057805.1 Sideroxydans sp.
AACACCGCAGACGCTGCGCCGTTTTGTGCCAGCACGCCGAAGTCGATAGAGATACTGCGTGTTGCGGGTGTTAAGGGGGTTACGGGTGTTGGCGTAGTAGACGAACTGCTTTTACCACCACAACCCGCAACCAGTGCTGCAACCACACTCATTACCACGCCAATTTCTGCCAGTCTTTTTACATTACGTTTATTCATCATGCCCCCTTATAGTTAAATTATTGACGCGAGAACGCTACCCAAAATTCAGGCGCGAATTCTAATCAAGAATCAACGCCCCACCCTGCGGCATTTTGTCGCACCCCAATAACGGCGGGCTTCCAGTAGAATCCGCTGCCTATGAATTCCTCTCTCCTTTCCACTCAAACAGGTCACTCGCATCTGCGCCGAATTTTCATGCTGCGCAATTGGGCGATACTGGCGCAGTTCGCCACGCTGATTTTGGTACATCGTTTTTTGAGTGCAGATTTCGCGTGGACGCCGATGATTGGCACGGTGGTGTTTTTGGTGTTGGTCAACTTGCTCACGTGGTGGCGTTTGTCGCTCGACTATCCGGTGAGCTCGCTGGAACTGTTCGCACAACTGTGTCTGGATGTGAATGCGTTGACGGTGTTGCTATATTTCGGCGGTGGTTCGACCAATCCGTTTGTGTCGCTGTATTTGTTGCCGCTGGTGTTATCTGCCGCGTCGTTGCCGCGTCGTTACACGTGGAGCATGGCGGCCTTAACCGTGGCGTGTTACAGCGTGTTGATGGTATGGTATGTGCCGCTGCCCATAGGGAATGCGCATGCGGGACATGCTGGCCATACGGCAACAACCGTCGTTGCCGCCACTTCCTCGGTCACGGCTGCTCCCGTACATGACCATGCGGCGATGCAGATGGATCATAGTCAGCATGAGATGCATTCGGCGCAGGCACTCACGAACCCTCACCCTAGCCCTCTCCCGCAGGTAGAGGGGACTAAAAGCAAAAACGATTCGCCGTCATCTGACTACTGCAAAACCGAAGTCGAAACCGCCCCTACTAGCGTAGCTGCACAAGCTTCTCCCCTTGGCGATGCCTTCAACACACACGTGCTCGGCATGTGGCTAGGCTTCGTCATCAGTGCCATGGTGATTGCTTATTTCGCGGTTGAAATGGCGGCGGCGGTGCGCTTGCGCGATACACAGCTCAATCGAATTCGTGAAGAAACCTTGCGCAACGAACGCATTGTGTCCTTGGGTACGTTGGCTGCCAGCGCGGCACATGAGCTGGGCACGCCGCTGTCCACCCTGTCGGTGGTGATTGGTGAAATGCGCAACGACTGCGAATCAGCCGAACAGAAAGACAATCTCACCCTGCTCGACGACCAAGTTCGTAACTGCAAACGCATCCTTGATACGCTCATTAGCCACGCGCAAGAAACGCCTGCGGTGATGAATATCGAGGCGTTTTTATTAGCCGTGTTGGATGAGTGGCAGCTGCTACGCCCCACCGTGCATTACCACTACGCTGTATTGAGCGCACAGCCCGCACCTTCATTACGCGCTGCCCCTGCGTTACGCGCCGCACTATTGAACCTGCTCAACAACGCAGCGGATGCCTCCGCTGACGGTATGCAAATTCAGCTGCGCTGGGATGCACAAAACATCGTGCTGGAAATACAAGACCAAGGGGCAGGCCTCACTGCCGAAACTGCTGCACGTGCGGGCTCGGCATTTTTCACCACCAAAGAAGAAGGGCGCGGATTGGGTTTATTCCTCGCCAACGCCACGCTCGAAAGATTAGGTGGCAATGTGCGTCTATACAACCGCGAGGGCGGCGGTGCGACCACGGAAGTGACGCTTCCGATTAACTCAAACGAACCAAACCCAACCCCTCCCAACCTCCCCTTGTCAGGGGAGGGGCTGGCTCGGCCCTCGCCCTGACTGCGCCAAGACCGCCCGCAGGGCGAGTGTCTGGCGGCGTACCCCTCACGGGTACAAGAGGGGGTTGGAGGGGGTTGGGTTTTAAGGCACTTCTATCAATTACAAAATAATGGAGACAATGGCATGAGCCAACCCAACAACGACACGCCCACCCTCCTGCTAGTAGATGACGACGCCACCTTCCGCAGTGTGCTATCGCGTGCGTTAGAAAAGCGTGGTTTTACGGTCACCACAGCAGACAGCGTAGAGGCGGCCATTCCGTTAGCGCTCGCCAATCCACCTGAATTCGCCATCATCGACCTCAAGATGCACGGTGCGTCTGGTTTGATGTTGGTGCAAAAATTACATGAGCTGGATGCGGCGACGCGCATCGTCATGCTGACCGGCTACGCCAATATCGCCACAGCGGTGGAGGCAATTAAATTGGGGGCGACGCAATATCTTTCCAAGCCTGCGAACGCCGACGAAATCATGGCTGCTTTCGGCCATAGCGCGTGTGCCGATGTCGCGGTGGAAACGCATCCCACCTCGGTAGATAAACTGGAGTGGGAACACATCAACCGCGTGCTACACGAGCAAAAGGGCAACATCTCCAACACCGCACGTGTGCTCAATATGCATCGCCGCACGTTGCAACGTAAGCTGGCAAAGCGCCCCGCCTGACAAGCGCACCTGCGAGTGGGGGGCAGGGTTGTATAATCGCCTCTGGTAAATTTCGTCTGCTACCCCATGAACCGCACCCTCGCTTTGCTCCTTGCCCTGTGTTGTCTTTCCACCCCTACGCACGCCCTTCCTAACGACCCACAGTTGGCGGCGCAAAACTATGTGCTGTACGACTCCACCAGCCAGCAAATGTTGGTGGAGCACAACGCCAATGCGCGTATTGCCCCCGCCTCGCTCACCAAGCTGATGACAGCCTATGTGGTGTTGGGCGCGATTGAGCAAGGCAAACTTTCTTTAAGTAAAAACCTATCACCCACGGCGTATGCCTTGCGTTTGCAAAACGAAGAGACGCGCATGTTTTTGGAGGTAGGCAAGCCCGTCAAAGTCGATGAATTATTGAATGGATTGATGGTGCAATCCGCCAATGATGCGGCGCGTGTTTTGGCCGAAGCCGTGGCCAACCACGAAATTGCATTTGCCGATTTAATGAATGCGCAAGCCAAGCGATTAGGCTTAATCAACACCCACTTTGCCAATGCCACAGGCGTGGAAGAAGCCTTGCACTACAGCAGCGCACGCGATTTGGCGCTGCTTTCCGCCGCGCTCATTCACGACTTTCCCGAAGCCTATCGTCGTTACGCACAACGCGAATTCAAATACAACGGGATCAATCAGCTCAATCGCAATCGTCTGCTGTGGCTAGACCCGTTTGTCGATGGCCTACAAACCGCACACACCGACGGCACGGGATTTTCGCTCGTCTCATCTGCGCTGCGCGATAAACGTCGCTTGATTGCGGTGGTGTTAGGCACGGACAAAGAAAATTTACGCAGCACCGAAAGTCAGCGCTTGTTGAATCACGGCTACAAAGAGTTTGAGCTGTCATTACTCTATCGTGCTGACCAAGCGGTAAGCACCCTGCGTTTGTGGAAAGGCACTGAACACCAAGTCCAAGTAGGATTCCGTGAGGATCGCTACATCACCCTGCCTATCGGCGCACGCGCGCAATTACGCGCCAAGCTAGAAACCAAACAACCCCTGCTCGCTCCCGCGCTGGCAGGGCAAACAGTGGGCACATTGCATTTACACCTGAATGGCACGCCCTTCCTCGACCTACCTGTGGTGGTGTTAGAAAGCGTGCCGCTGGCCAATGTATTTTCACGCGGCGTGGATGCGATTCGATTGTTCTTCCAATAAGGAGAAGCAATGACGGTGTTTCTAAACGGCGCTTTCATGCCTATCGAAGAAGCGAAGGTACCCGTGTTGGATCGCGGCTTTATCTTCGGCGATGGCGTGTACGAAGTCATTCCCGTTTATTCGCGACGCGCTTTTCGATTGTCAGAACATTTGATGCGTCTGCAACACAGCTTGGATAGCATTCAATTAAGCAATCCATACAGCGCAGCCGAGTGGACACAGTTACTTAACGAACTCATTCAGCACAACGCGCCTGAAGATCAATACCTTTATTTACACGTGACGCGCGGTGCAGCGAAACGCGACCATGCCTTCCCTCTTCCCGCACCCA
>JAGVFD010000100.1 GCA_020057805.1 Sideroxydans sp.
AGAATGAGATCCCATCCGATAATCCATGCAAACAATTCGCCGAGAGTTGCATAGCCGTACGTGTAGGCCGAGCCGGCAATGGGAATCAATGAGGCAAACTCTGCGTAACAAAGTCCCGCAAACACGCAGTTATCTGCCCGCCTGCGCCGGGCTGGAGCTGGCCCAACTGCTGCAGTTGTTGAGCTCGCCCTATCACGAAGAGCGTGTGCTCGCGTTGCTGCTCCTGATGCAGTTCTATAAAAAGGCGTCCGCACAAGATCGAGAATCCGCGTTCAAACTTTATCTCGCCAATACCGCGCATATCAATAATTGGGATCTGGTCGACGTGTCCGCGCCACACATCGTGGGGCATCATCTCACCACACGTCCGCGCGACATCCTGCATCAGATGGCACTTTCAAATTCCTTGTGGGAAAGGCGCATTGCCATCATCTCGACTTTCCACTTCATTCGTCAGCATGATTTCGATGACACCCTGCGCATCGCCAAGACATTGCTGCACGACAATCATGATCTGATGCACAAAGCAGTGGGTTGGATGTTGCGTGAAGTGGGCAAGCGAGATTTCGCTACCGAAGAAGCATTTCTGCTGCAGCACTACCGCACGATGCCACGCACCATGCTGCGCTATGCCATCGAACGTTTTCCTGAAGCGCGACGTAAAGCTTATTTGAATGACACTATTTAACCTACAACAAAACCTGCTAATTTCTTGATTGTTTTAGAGGGTTTAGATAGAGTTCGCGCAGAATCAACAAAAACAGCACAGCTATGGGCACATTCAAGGTCATTCAATTCAATATGCAGTTCGGCCAAATTTGGGATGAAGCCAATCCTGATAGTGCTCCTATTGATTTGAAGCAAACCATTGCAGAGATTAAGCGTCACGATGCTGACGTCGTAATTTTGCAAGAAGTGGAACATGCGCAGGTTGGCGGAAATCAAATTACCCCTCCGCCCAATTACACCCTGATTAGCCAAGCCTTAACGGGCTATCACGGCTACTTCTCTTACCCCAAAGCAGACAAGCGTGAATTACCTTTCGGCATTGGCTTGGCGATATTCTCCAAAACGCCACTCTACGATTTAGCTAAATTAGAACTGCCTTCACCCGTAATCGAATTTGATTTCTATGGCGAAACCAAAACGCCGACAGACCGCCTACTCATCGGTGCAAAGACCACCATTGAAGGACATGAGGTGCAGCTTTACAACACCCATTTGCTCGCATTTTTTATGTTGAAAGCGTCCAGCAAAATTCACACAGAGCAACGTCGTTTAGTATTGGAACAGCTCAAGAAATCACGCATTCCCACCGTGCTTTGCGGTGACTTTAATGTCAGCAATCACCAAGCACTGGTTGAGCAATACGCACTAGCAGGATTTAGAACCGCGCAAAACCAAGAAATCACTTGGCGGCGCATGCCGTTTGTACTTGACCATATTTTCTTTGATCGTCAGTTGAAATTAGTCAGTCAAGCCGTTGTGCCAACGCTCGCATCAGACCATCATTTGGTCATCGCCGAATTCGATTTTACGGCTCACTAACCCGCTGCTTTCAGCACTACTCGCTCCACCAACACACTCGCTGCTCCGTCGCTCAACCACACCTGCCCATCTTGAATGGTGCATTGCAGATTCATGTTGCGTTGGGCTAACTTGGCCAGTTCCTTCGTACTTTCCACGGGCAAATTAATGATGGTGAGGTTTTTTTGACGTGCGAACTGACCACTATCTTTCGCAAACCACATATCCGCCACGCGCCCCCCATAGGCATACACCACCACCTGATTAGAGCGTCCGCACGCTTTGCGAATCAACTTCTCATCGGGGATGCCGACGTCGATCCACAGGTCGATAGAGCCTGTCAGGTCTTTTTGCCACACATCTGCTTCTTCATCATTGGTCATGCCCTGACCGAACTCTAGGTATTCATGG
The DNA here is from genome assembly GCA_020057805.1 of Sideroxydans sp. Classification (GTDB taxonomy): domain Bacteria; phylum Pseudomonadota; class Gammaproteobacteria; order Burkholderiales; family Gallionellaceae; genus Sideroxyarcus. Next base: position 1,939 of record JAGVFD010000100.1, read on the forward strand.
GCATGGATGGCGAAAGCCAGCAATCTAACCATCATGCGTTCATCGGTCTCGGAGGGGTGACGCGCAAGGGTGAGTTGATGGTCTTTGTAGTAGTAGCGCTCCATATCTGCAATTTGCAGATTGGCTTTGAAGATGGTCGCTTTGATTGCCATTAAATTCCTCAATTCAAAAAATATTAGCCACAGAGAACACAGAGCTCACAGAGAATTTCGGTGACAGACTTATGACACACAGGGGACTCTCAACGAAGCCATCGATTATTGATTCATCTCTTCCCGCTCTGTGTTCTCTGTGAACTCTGTGGCAAAAAGGTTTTAACCAATTGAAGATCTGGGCGCTCTAATCTATCACCCGCCCACGCAAACTCTTCACAGCACCGCGTTTAACCTTGCTCTCGATGCGTTTCTTTTGTGAACTTCGCGTCGGCTTGGTGGCGACGCGCGGTTTTGGTATTGTGGCCATTGAGAGCAACATTGCTTTCAAGCGCCGTAATGCCTCGTTACGATTCTGCTCTTGATTGCGAAATTCCTGCGCTTTAATGACGACCACGCCGTCTTTGGTGATGCGCTGATCATTGAGTTGCAGCAGACGCTCTTTGAATTCTGGCGGAAGCGATGAGGCGTTGATGTCGAAACGCAGATGCATCGCGCTCGACACCTTGTTCACGTTCTGCCCACCCGCCCCTTGCGCACGCACCGCCGTCAGCTCGATCTCGCGCTCGGTGATAATGATGTTGTGGGCGATGTAGAGCATGGTTAAGTGATGACCTGAATCGTCACATCGCCAAGCGTCACCACCTGCCCCGCACGTATCTTTGCCGTCTTGCGCAGCTCGACTTGCCCATCGACAGACACCACGCCCTCGGCTACGCGTGCCTTACCCGCACCACCGCTATCTGCCACACCAGTGAGCTTGAGTAAATTACATAGCTCGATGAACTCGCCACGCAGTTGAAATTCGAGTTGTTGCACGTTCGGCCTCTCTCTTCGTCATTCCGGCGAAGGCCGGAATCCAGCTAATTAAACCCACCTGCGCATAGCGCAGACAAAACCAACGGCCTATTTAATAACAACGCTGGATTCCCGCTTCGCGGGAATGACGGCATCATCTTTACAACTTCACCGAGTGCTCACGTGTGGTATGAAACACCACTTTAGGCCAACGCTCTTGCGTCAACTTCAGGTTCACGCTGTTCGGTGCGAGGTAGGCCAAGTTGCCTGCCGCATCTATCGCGATGTTGTGCGACAGCGCCTTTTGAAAATCAGCCAAGATTTTAGAGTCGTCGCAAGTTACCCAACGCGCCGTGTTCACGCTCGCGCTTTCGAACATCGCATCCACGCCGTACTCACCTTGCAGACGACTCGCCACCACATCGAACTGCAACATGCCGACCGCGCCCAAAATCAAGTCGCCGCCATCTACTGGCTTGAACACTTGCACCGCACCCTCTTCACCCAGCTGCTGCAGGCCCTTGTGCAACTGCTTCACCTTGAGCGGGTTACGGATGCGGACCGAGCGAAAGAAGTCCGGTGCGAAATAAGGGATGCCGGTGTACTGCAACAGCTCACCTTCGGAGAAACTGTCGCCAATTTGCATGTTGCCGTGGTTAGGCAGGCCGATGATGTCGCCCGCATACGCCTCTTCCACCTGCTCACGCGAGGAAGCCATAAAGGTAACCACGTTAGACACGCGAATCTCGCGCCCGATACGCAGATGTTTGATCTTCATGCCGCGCTCGAAATGGCCGGAACACACGCGCAGGAAGGCGATGCGGTCGCGGTGGTTGGCATCCATGTTGGCTTGTATCTTGAACACAAATCCCGAGAACGCTTGCTCGGCAGGTGCCACCACACGCGCCGTCGCATCGCGTTCGATGGGCGCAGGTGACCAATCCAGCAAGGCATTTAGAATCTCGCGCACACCGAAGTTGTTGATGGCAGAACCGAAAAACACGGGGGTCTGCTTACCTTCGAGGAAGCGTTGCAGATCGAAGGGATGCGAGGCACCGTGCACCAATTCCACTTCCATCTTCAACTGCTCGATCTCCAGCGGGAAACGTTGCGCAAGAATGGGGTTGTCTATCCCCTTGATGACTTCCACCTCACCATCGGCTTTTTCTTCACCAGGGGTGAACAGCAAAATTTCATCGCGCAACAGGTGGTACACGCCACGAAAGGTCTTGCCCATGCCCAGCGGCCAAGTGACGGGCGCACACTGGATGTTGAGCACCGATTCCACTTCGTCCAACAACTCCAAGGAATCGCGTACCTCGCGGTCCATCTTGTTCATGAAGGTGACGATGGGCGTGTTGCGCATACGGCACACGTTTAGCAACTTGATGGTCTGCGCTTCCACGCCCTTGGCTGCATCGATCACCATCAATGCGGAATCCACAGCGGTAAGCACGCGATAGGTATCTTCCGAAAAATCTTGGTGACCCGGTGTATCCAACAGATTGACCACGTGGTCGCGATACTCGAACTGCATCACCGACGAAGCTACCGAGATACCGCGCTGCTTTTCGATTTCCAAAAAGTCCGAGGTGGCATGGCGCCCGCTCTTACGTGCCTTCACCGCACCCGCCATCTGGATCGCGCCGGAGAACAGCAACAGTTTTTCAGTGAGCGTGGTCTTGCCCGCATCGGGGTGGGAGATGATGCCGAACGTACGGCGACGCGCCACTTCGCGCGCGATCTTGTCGCGCGGAACGGCTGCGGGTTCTTGAGTGGTTTGTTCGATGATGTCGGACATAGGATGTCGGCTTGCAAAAAAGGGCGCAAGTCTAATGATTTACGGGGGGAATGTCTAACCAAGCCCCTCATTCTTCGGCATATTTCTTGACAGAAATCGTGAAGCGCGCGAAAGTCACACCTAACTAGTCAACCATTTGCCCAAGGAGCTTTACCATGCTGAAATTCATACTCATTCTCGTCGTACTCGCCATTGCCGCCATTTTGATTATGGCGGCATTCAAACCAGACATATTCCGAGTGGAACGCAGTGCGCTGATCCAAGCCACACCAGATAAGCTCTTCCCCCATATCAATGACCTACGCAACTGGGCCGCATGGTCAACGTGGGAAAAGATGGATCCACAGATGAAGAAGACTTACAGCGCGAACAGCGTGGGACAAGGAGCGACTTACGAATGGGAAGGCAACAAGAAGGTAGGGCATGGTCGCATGACCATCACCGAATCCGTCGCTGCCTCCAAGGTCGTCATTCAGCTCGATTTCATCACACCTTTTGAGGCACACAACCTGGGTGAACTCACGCTACAAGCCCAGAACAACGGCACCCTAGTGACTTGGGCGATGTATGGACCTTCTCCATTCATATCCAAACTGTTCAGCGTGTTCGTCAGCATGGACAAGATGATCGGCAAAGATTTTGAGGACAGTTTGGCAAACCTCAAAACAGTCGTCGAAAAATAAACCGAATGCAAGGAGTCGTCATGCGAAAAATCGTTTCATTTGTGCATTTGTCTCTCGATGGATTCGTGGCCTCTGCGTCGGGAAGCTTGGACTGGGTGAGCATCACCGAAGAATTGTTCGATCATGTTGGGCAGCGCATCCAGCAAACCGACACCGCGCTGTATGGTCGTGTCACCTATCAGATGATGGAAGCCTATTGGCCCACTGCCGCCGCACAACCCAACGCCAGCAAGCATGATCATGAGCATTCCCGTTGGTATAAGACCGCTCGCAAAGTGGTGCTATCAAGAACGTTAGCCGATAAAAAAGAGTCCGACACAAAGATCATCCGTAGCCAGTTAAGCGAAGAGATCAACAAGCTGAAGCAAGAAGTAGGCAGTGAAATCTTAGTGTTCGGCAGCCCCTCCGCCACCCATGCGCTGATGGCAGAGGACCTCATTGATGAGTATTGGATATTTCTCAACCCCGTGATACTTGGACAAGGCATTCCTTTATTCAAAAACATCCAAGACAGAACCAAGCTCAAGCTGATAACGAGTAAGACCTTTGCGTCGGGAGTGGTGTGTTTGCATTACGAAGTAAAGCGTCAACCCTAATTAAATTCGAAGAGGAAATCATGCAAAAAATCACTCCGTTTTTAACCTTTGCCACTGAAGCCGAAGAGGCGATGAATTTTTACCTCGGCATTTTCAAAAATTCCAAAGTGTTGAGCGTGAGCCGCTATCCAAAAGGCACTCCCGCCCCTGAAGGTAGTGTGATGACCGCCTGCTTTGAGTTGTTAGGGCAAACTTTTGTGGCGCTCAATGCAGGGCCGATGTTTCAGTTCAGCCCTGCGATTTCTTTTGTAGTGGATTG
>JAGVFD010000270.1 GCA_020057805.1 Sideroxydans sp.
AGCGGAAACAGCAATAAGGTGCTGCTCATCACCAATGTGCTCGCCGTCTGCGCATCCAGCCTCACCACACTTTTCAAAAAGACATTGGTATAGACCTGCGATGAGAAGAACAATAAAGAACCGCCCGCCGAGATGCAAAAGAACAACAGCGCCATGCCACGCACAGTCTGTTTGTCTTTGAAACAGTCGCGCAAGGGTGCTTTGGAAACCGTCCCCTCCGCTTGTAATGCTTGAAACACGGGCGATTCTTCCAGATTCATCCGCGTCTTGATGGAGATGAACAGCAACACCACCGAGAACAAGAACGGTACGCGCCAACCCCACGCGCTAAATTCTTCGGGCGACAAATACGCCTGCAACAGCACAATTTGCAAGGTGGAAACCAAGATGCCGAGCGGCCCCATCAGTTGCAACACACTGGTGTATAAACCACGACGTCCGGTGGGCGCATGTTCGGTGAGGTACACCGCCACACCGCCAATCTCCCCCCCCACGGCAAAGCCTTGCAGCAAGCGCAACAGCAGTAACAGCGCGGGTGCGAGCATGCCAATCTGTGCATAGGTAGGTAACAGTCCCACCAAGAATGTCGTTGCGCCCATCAGCGAAATGGTGGCGATGAAGATAGGACGACGACCGTATCTATCCGCCAAATTTCCAAACAATGCCGAGCCTAAAGGGCGCACCAACATACCCACGCCAAACGTTGCCAAGCTGGCCAACAAAGCCGCTGTAGGATTGTCGGGCGGAAAGAACAGCACACTGAAGTAAGTCGCCAAGGAAGCGAAGGTGAGGAAGTCGTACCACTCTAAAAAAGTGCCAAAGCAAGCAGCGAGTACGACTTTACGTTGGGTCTTTGTAATCTGTTGCATCTATATTTTCCACGATGAGTTGCTGAATGGTTGTGTTGGTTGTGGCTCGTTAATTTTTATTATGCACATACCCAATTTGGGGGATGCGCCTCTAAACAATGGCAGATTAGCATATGAGCCAGACAGGAATACTTAACAGTTTGATTAGCCCACTTTTCACCCACTTCTGGAACTTGTAATGCACTTGCTGAATCTAAGTTTTAGTGCTTCCTTTAATCCACCTCGCGGAATTACAACTGATGGAATCAATCTCTATGTGGCTGATTCAGACAACAATAAAATTCGCAAAATTATAATTTCCAGCGGCGTAATCACCACGCTAGCGGGGACATGTGCGATGGGCAGGACTAATAGTGTAGGTACTGTGGCACAATTTGACACACCGTCTGGCATCACTTCAGACGGCGTTAACTTGTATATAGCTGACACATATAACTGTGATATTCGTAAGATTCAATAAACCATACGCAATAAAATCTAATTGGAGATTAATCATGAAACTGGCAACCCTATTCGTTCTTTTAACATTCGGTGTTTTGTTAGCTGGCTGTTCCACCCCACCCGCTAGCAGAGCGGTAACTTATCAGGATGTTAATTCAACGGGCGTTGTTTCAGGCGTGGGGGTCGAGAGCCAAGACATCACTTCTGTCACTGATGTAATGGTGAAAGATATTCTCGCTACACCAGAGGTCGTTAAACGCGAAAAAGCAGCGCGCGTCATTCTCGACGAAGCACATTTCCAAAACGAAAGTAGCCAACGTATCAACAAAAATTTGCTGGTTGATCGCCTGCGCATTAATTTGCAACGCGCCGCAAAAGGTAAATTGCAATTCGTCTCGCGTGAATCAGCTGGCATGGTTGCAGAAGAACGTGAACTAAAGCGTCAGGGCATGACCGATACAGGAACCATTGGTTTAACAAAAGCTCAAGCGGGAGCGGACTATCGCCTCATCGGTCGCATCAATTCACTGGATGCACGTAGCGCCTCTACAGGGTCTGTAGAGCGCTACACGCAAATCACGTTTGAACTAATTGACTTGGAAAATTCATTAAGCATCTGGTCAAACATATACGAATTCAAAAAAGGAGGACAAGATGATGCCATCTACCGCTAGTTCAAAAACTCATCTCCCATTTATTCGCGCAACAACGCTGGGGGTTGCGTTGTTATTAGGTACGCCCAGTTACGCAATAACCGAAGCGGAGGAGGCTGCTGCGGCGGCGGCTGCAAGGGGTAATATGGCGCAATTGTTAGGCGATGAAAAAGATTATCCAGAAGGATTACGTGTCTTTGTTGCACGAGATGAACAAGAAGGTATTCGCAATCGCGTGCTGAACGATTCTTTAGCGGGGCTGGCCGCCTTTGAACTATCACAACCCAAAATTGCACAACGCCTTTTTGCGGATTCACGCGAACTTATTGAAACGATTTATGCGGATAGCCCCAGCGCAGAAGAAGCGCGCAGTAAATTTACGCCAGAAGCCACAAAAGACTACAAAGGCGACCCTTACGAAAGAGCAATGGTGGGCTATTACTTGAGTCTGGCTGATTTTGTAGGTAATGCTGATTTAGATAACTCACGTGCCGATTTGAAATTCGCTGAAAATCAAGACACGATGTCTGCCAATGAAAAATATCAAAGCGATATGGCCATCATGCCTTATATCCGAGGTTGGCTTTACAACTGCTCTGGCAAGCCAGCGAGTGCAGTGGATGAATTCGCCAATGTGACCAAGGCAAAACCCAAAATTAATATTCCTGCGAGCAAAAACAATGTTCTGCTAATTGCGGAAGTTGGCATGGCGCCAGGAAAATTTGCGACGGGGAAATATAAAGAAGAACTGAGATACAAACGAATAGATGATGGCGCAATCCGAGGCGTGACATTTACGCATGGCAACACATTTCTCG
>JAGVFD010000059.1 GCA_020057805.1 Sideroxydans sp.
GATACCGCCAGTGTGGGCTTCGATTTGACCCACGGCCATTTCAGTGAGGGCGGTAACGCCGATGGCTTTGGTGGTGTTGGGAATCAAGGCGCGCAGGGCGATGGTGTTGGCAGGCACGGTCGCTATCACGCCGTCAGATTCATCAAAATAAGTGTCGCCGGCTACGCCGGCTTCAATCAAGAAGGGGCCTGTTTCAGTCGTTGCGATGTTGGCAGAGCAGCTACCGGTTGCATCCACCGCGCACGTTCCCACCACGACGCTATCTTTAGCGCGTTTAACTTTAACGCTTGTGCCTGCGCTAAATTGCCCTTTCATAGGGGTGATTTTGATGGCGGCAGTGGGAATGGTGGCGGGTGGAGTAACAACGGGTGTGTTGGTATTGGGATTGGTCGGCACAACTGCGGTATTGCTGGGGGTGCTGCCTTTACCGCCGCAGCCGCCCAGTGCTAACGCAATAAGCGTAAGGCCGATACCAAGTTGCCTTGCTCTACTCAAACTACTTTTTTTTGTTGTCATAATGCCATCCCGAGTAAGTGAAATAAAAACCAGCGCGCAGGGTATCGCCCCCCCTTCATAAGGTCAATCGAAAATATGGGTTTTGTTTGCCCATCCCATCATAAAAATGATTGGCGTTTAACACCGCTCGATAAAAACTGCGCCATGACAATACGTTCATTTAACTGTGCGAACACCGAAGCACCATTCTATAAACTCAAGGCAGGCATCCCTCAATTGCGACTTATTGAGGGAGCGCCAAAACTGAAATCAGTTTTTCAAGTGAAGGGGCGTCTGCGTAATTTTGCCGCCCAATAAAAATCGCCCACAAGGGGCGATTTTTAATTTGGCGGAGAGGGAGGGATTCGAACCCTCGATACCTTGCGGTATGCCTGATTTCGAGTCAGGTACATTCGACCACTCTGCCACCTCTCCGAGACTCGACTCACGCTAGGGCATCTCTAGAAATCCAAATTTCGTCGCAATACTGCGTTGCTCACAAAAAATTACTCCTTACATATCACTCATATGCCGCGTCGTAATTTTTGGCTCACGCCTTGTCTTGCTTAAAACTTTGAATTTCTAGAGCCGCCCTTTAGGAAGCCGCAATTTAACAGCGTCCTAGCGCGAAGGGCGCGGATTTTACCAGCAAGATTTGAATTTCGGGCAGAATGATTGCATGAGGAGTTTATTGCCACTGCGACTTGCTTTTTTGTTTGGTCTCTGCGCGTGGTTGGCGCTTAAGGTCATGCAGCCCGCCCCCTTGCCTGATTGGCGATTAGGGGAGTTGGTGATGGTGGTGCCGAGTGAGGATATGGAAACTGACTTCGCGTTTGAATCCGATTTGGCCGCTTTGTTTGCACAGCACTTGAAGGTCAAAGTTAAGTTAGTAGCGCTCACACCGCATGCAGCTGTGAATGAATTACTTGCGGGCAAAGCACACCTCATTGCGGGCTTCCGCGCACGCAGCCACCCTAGTTTGCGTTACAGCACTCCCTATCAAACCTTGGATGAGCGCGCGGTATGCAACGATAAGCTGCCCAAAAGTATCGAGGATTTGTATCTGCATCACATTCAAGTTGCGATGGATTCTCCACAAGAAGGCGCACTGCGCACGCTGCGCGCTAATCACGACGATTTAGATTGGTTGCCCGTCAAAACGGCTTCCCCCACACAACTGCTGCAAGACGTAGCAGAGGAGCATTTAGATTGCACCGTCGCCAACAACGAGCAAATTGCCAGTCTGCGCAATTTCTATCCTGACCTTGCTGCCGGCTTAAGTTTGAACTCACCGTCGGAAATTACGTGGGCGGTGAATGCGGACGGAGATGATGTGTTGCTCGATAAAGTTAATCTTTTTATGGCGCAAATAATTGAGGACAACACCCTGCGCCAATTGTTAGACAGCCACTACGGCCACAACGAACGACTGGGTGCAGTAGATACCGCTACTTTTTTGAACCACACCGACACGGTGTTGCCCCACTTCCAACCGTGGTTTGAAGAGGCTGCCGCAGAAACGGGGCTGGATTGGCGCTTGATCGCGGCACTGGCCTATCGTGAATCGCGCTGGAATCCGAATGCCACTTCATTCACCCACGTGCGCGGCATGATGATGTTGACCGAAGATACCGCTGATCGCATGGGAGTAGAAAATCGTTTAGATGCGCACAGCAGCATTCTGGCTGGGGCCCGTTATTTGCAGATGCTAAAAAGCCAACTGCCCACCCGCATAGCCGAGGAAGAGCGGCAGTGGTTAGCACTTGCCGCCTACAACCAAGGCATGGGGCATTTGGAAGATGCACGTGTGCTGACAGCGCAATCTGATTTGAATCCTGATGTGTGGTCGGATGTGAAACGCGTGATGCCCGCGCTGTCACGCTCGCCTTATTTTGAGCAAGCCAAACACGGGCGCGCGCGCGGCGGTGAGGCGGTGATTCATGTAGAAACGGTGCGCTTGTATTACGACATGCTAAAACGCTTGGATGCACAAGGTGAGTTGCATCACTCGGTTTTGCCCGCACTGCCACGCGGGCTGCTACATCGTATCGGCGGCAAATTAGGGCTCACTGCGCCCCATAAATAAAGCGACTCACCAGACTTTTTCATGGGTTTGTCATCTGAACGGACTAGCTCACATGAGGCTGGCAATTCAAAGAGATCGACCAACTATGCTGCTAGTTCAACTGTTAAGTCAGGGTGTCGCTCAATCAGTCGCATTAAACAGCCAATCCCTCCAGGCGGCGAAAATCAACCTTGCTCCCAAGCGCCCAGTGTTGC
>JAGVFD010000226.1 GCA_020057805.1 Sideroxydans sp.
AGTATTTCTATGACTTGTTCCGCAGTGTCTATTGTCACGGTGATGAAGTTAAACATGAGGGCATGTTGGTCGGCACAACTTGCATTCAAGCGCCGGAGGAGTTGATTTATGCTTTTGGTGCGACACCAATGCGCTTGTGCAATGGTTCGTATCACTACGATCAAAAGGGCGCGGAATTCATGCCTTCCAAATCGTGTTCGCTGGTAAAAGCTACGCTGGGGATGCTCGACTCGGACAACGTCATCCCCAAGATTGGCAAGCCAGACATGATCGTCAACCCGACCACCTGCGACCAAAAAAAGAAGTCCAGTTCGATGATGGGTGATATGGGCTACAAGGTGTACGACTTAGAGTTTCCCAATGTGAAGGAGAGCGAGGCCTCGCGCCAGTATTGGCAACGCTCGGTGCGACAGTTTGCTGCTGAATTGCGTACGTTAACAGGTCGAAAACTGACCAAGAAAAACTTGCAAGCTGCGTTCAATAAAACTGGACGTGCGCAAGCCGCTTTCCGTAAATTGCACAGTTACCGTCTTCTCTCCCCTTCAGTCATATTAGGCAAGGATATTTTTCTGGTGACGAACGCCTATTTCTTCGATGACATTACGCTCTGGACGGAGAAAGTGGAGGCATTGAATGCGGAACTGGAACAACGCAAACAGGCTGGTTTCAAAGCCGTACAAAGCAAAGCGCCTCGCGTGTTGTTCACGGGTTCACCACCTATCTTTCCCAATCACAAATTGCCTTTGCTGATTGAAGAAGCGGGCGGGGTGGTGGTGGCGGATGAATCGTGTTCCGCCAACCGCATGTTGTATGACATGACCGCCGTGGATGAGTGGATGGTAAACGACATGGTGGATAGCCTTGCCGACAAATATCTCAAGCCGTGCACTTGTCCCATCTTCACCAAAAATGAAGACCGCAAAAGGCGTTTGCTCGATTTAGTGAAATCGTTTGATGCAGATGGCGTGGTGTATCAAGCCTTTTCGGGTTGCCAAGTGTACGAGATGGAATACCGCAGCGTTGCTGAAGAATTCAACAAGGCAGGCATTCCGATGTTGTATGTCGAGACAGATTACAGCCCGGATGACAGGGGGCAGTTATCAACGCGTATCGAAGCGTTCTTGGAGTCGATGAAGAATCGAAAAAAACAAAAATTACGGGCATCGGCTTAATCGTCCCTACCTGTCATTCCCGTGTAGGCGGGAATTCAGATAGTTAAAGAAATCCCCGAGCAGCGGGTCAATATCAAGGTGCTGTCCGCTTTGCGGGCAGTTTAATTTGCTGCATTCCCGCCTGCGCGGGAATGACGGCACACAGGAAATAATGATGAAATATTTTGCAGGCATAGACGTAGGTTCGACCGCGATTAAAGTCGCGATAGTGAATGAAGAAGGAGATATCGCAGGGGTGCATGTCACCGCATCAGGCAGCTTGTTCCATAAGAATTCGTTGGAAGCACTCAACACGTTGCTCAATATGTTGGGGCTTAAGCGCGATGACGTGCGCTACCTCATTGCCACAGGTTACGGCCGCAAGTTGTTCAAAGAAGCTGACGATTCCATCAGCGAGATCACAGCCAATGCAATTGGTGCATTCGAGGCGGGTAAGGCGTTCGGCGGTGTACGCACCATCATCAATATTGGTGGACAAGATTCCAAAGCGATTCAGATCGACGATACGGGGAACGTCGTTAACTTTGCGATGAACGATAAATGTGCGGCAGGGACAGGTCGATTCTTGGATGTGGCTGCACGCAATCTGGATTTAGATTTGGAGGAATTGGGTGAGTACCACTTCAAGTCTGAGGTGGCACCTCTCAATATCAACAGCACCTGCACCGTGTTCGCGGAATCCGAAATCATCGGTTTATTGGCGAATGGTCACGGTAAGGCCGAGATCATCGCTGGCATTCATTACTCCATCGCTTCGCGCACAGTGCGCTTGGCGAAACGCGTCGGCATTGAAGACCGTGTGTATTTCGATGGAGGACCCGCACTCAACAAAGGTCTGGTGGCGGCTTTGCAAGATGAATTGGGGCGCGACTTGGTCATCCCGGAGCACCCACAAACCACTACTGCCTTTGGTGCGGCTGTCTTGGCACGTAACGAATTTATGGCAGAGCAAAGTTTGGAAAAAGTGTGATCGACATCAATCTTGTCGTGAGCGCACCCATGGCTGCTGCCTTGGGCTTCGCTTACGGAATGGGGCCGTGCTTGATTAGCTGCGCACCGTTTCTTGGCCCTGTGTTTTTGGCCAGCGATGGCGGTATCAAAAATTCATGGAAGATTATTCTGCCTTTGTCTTTAGGCAGGCTGTCGGCCTACAGTACGTTTGGGTTTGTGGTAGGCACGGTTGGGCATTTCGTCAAAGGAGCACAAGTTACCGATTCTGTGCGCATTGTGGTTGGCGTCGCGGTGTTGATGATGGGGCTGGCGCTATTGCTGCGTAAACCCCAACAATCATGTTTTGCAACAGTTGGTCTGGATTCAACCCAACAAGTTGCGGGGAGGAATCCCGTCGTGCAAGTTATGCGCCGCATAGATATAAGTAATGGTGCGCGAACCCTAATGCCGGGCGGATTATTTCTGATGGGCATTGGCATGACCTTGAGTACCTGCGCCCCGCTGGGCATTGTGTTGTTTTCAGCGGCGATGAGTGGTAGTCCGTGGAATGGTTTGCTGCTGGCATTCAGTTTTGGGTTAGGCGCAATTGTGATCCCAGCCTTGTTCTTCGGCATTGGTATGGCATATCTGGGGACACAGTTGCGAGAGAAATTAAATACGTGGAGACCCGGCATCGAACGTTTGAGCGCGACATTGTTGGTGCTGGTGGGTATCAGTAATATTGCCCGTTGGTAGCGGGTGCGACGATATGCCGCAGGGGTGTTTTACGGTTGTTTGCCATAATTCTGCAATCAATTTAATAGGGGGCTGTTATGCGTAAAGTCATCGTTTGGTTACATCGTTGGGTGGGGTTGGCTGTATTGTTATTTATCGCGGTAGCGGCTATTACGGGTGTCATCCTTGCCTTTGATAAAGAATTAGATCGCGCACTGAACAATGATTTGTTCTATGTACAACCGGCAGGTCAACGCTTCGCCATGGATGATTTAGTTAAGCGTGCGGAGTCGGTATATGACGGGAAACGCGTGACTTTTGTGCGTACACCTGATGAAGCAGATCGCGCCTATGAGTTTTATTTACGTACTCCTAATGCAAAAGGGGACGAAGGCGCGAGTTTCTTCAAGGCAAACAATAAGTATCACACCGTCTATATCAATCCGTATAACGGGGTCGTATTGGGGTCACGCGTGAATGGCGAGTTTGGTGTAGATGCTCGCCATCTAATTCCAATGTTAGTGAAGTTGCATTACACCTGGTATC
>JAGVFD010000130.1 GCA_020057805.1 Sideroxydans sp.
AATGCAAATTGCCAACACCATGTTTGATGCCTTGTTGACCATCGGAAGGTAGGTGTGTGATGCGTATCAGCTCCAATACGATTTTTGATAGCAACGTCAGCGCCATGACGCAACAGCAGGCCCGCTTAATTCAAACGCAACAACAAGTGGCCACTGGGCGGCGTATTTTGTCGCCCGCTGACGATCCCGTTGCCGCCACGCGCGCTTTGGAGATTAGCCATTCCGATTCGATTAACACGCAATACGGTGCGAATGGGCTGGTGGCTAGGCACAACACGTCACTCGCAGAGACGGCATTACAAAGTGTCACCACGCTGTTGCAAGACGTGAAGGTGGCTGCGATTTCTGCGGGCAATGGCGTGCTCAACAATGCCGATAGGCAAACCATTGCTACGGGGCTGAATGGGCGTTTGCAAGAATTGATGGGACTGGCGAACACCACGGATGGCACGGGTAATTATTTGTTTTCGGGCTTTCAATCGGGCACCCAGCCGTTCGTTAATGTGGCAGGCGTCACCGTGTATTCGGGTGATGATGGACAACGCGCCATGCAAGTTGCCGCCTCGCGCCTGATAGCCTCTACCGATAGCGGTGCGGATGTTTTCATGCGTATCAAAAATGGTAATGGCACGTTTGCAACGCAATCAGCTAGCGCCAATGTAGGCACAGGTGTTATCGGAATGGGCGGGGTGACCGACCCCGCATTGCTCACAGGGGATAGCTACACCGTTGCTTTTGCCACGCTGCTTACTCAAGCGGGCACACCTAACGCGGGAACGGCTTCGATTAGCACAGCGGCGGGAAGTAATCCGGCCACGCACTACAGCCTAACCTTCACTTCTGCGACCACCTTTGATGTTACCGATACCAGCGCTATCCCCGTCGCCACTGTGTTGGCGGCGCAGCCTTATACCAGTGGCGCGCCCATTACTTTTAATGGCATCAGCTTTAATGTTCAGGGCACACCTAGCGCGGGTGATGTATTCAATATCGCGCCCCCCATCAACAACAGCTATAGCGTAACCAACAACCGAACCGGCTTGCCCGTTGCCGGCATGATGGCGCAACCGTATGTGAGCGGGCAGCAGATTAGTTTTGATGGGATGCAATTTGATATGCAAGGCGGCCCCGTAGCTGGCGATCAATTTAGCGTGAGCCCAAGCGTCAATGTCAGCATCTTTAAGACACTCTCCGACCTGATTGGCATATTGAACACCCCCGTAGCCGTAGGCAACGTCGCCCAATCCACCGCGCTCACCAAAGGCATCGACAACGCCCTCAACGGCATGGATCGCAGCTTGAACAACGTGTTGACCACACGCTCATCATTAGGGCTGCGCTTACAGGAGCTAGACGCTTTGCAAGCATCGGGCGAAAGCATGGGCGTGCAATTGAAACAATCCTTATCACAGTTGCAGGACGTGGATTACAACAAAGCATTAAGCGACCTGACCCAACAACAAATGACCTTGCAAGCCGCACAAAAATCATTCGTCAAAGTGACGGGGTTGTCTTTATTTGATTACCTCGGATAGAACGACAACGCCTGCTTGAGTGGCAGGTGAGGTGAGTGCGGAAATTTTGCACAGCATAAACATCGAACAGCCCAAGCCCGTTTTTGCACAAGCTCGGCTATTCATTAAACTAATCCCAATTGCCCCCGCGCGGCCCGATTATTTTGTTGGATTGCTCTGCAATCGCAGGCAAATAATCCGCCACATCCCTTATCCAAATTAGCAAGTGGCGGTCGATGTTGGTAGCACCAAGTGCTACCATTTGCTATGACAACTAAAACCACTACCGTAAAACCAAAGAACGATGCATTCGCAGCCATTCATAGCGCAGCGCAGGGATTACACCGTGCTGGCGCAATCACCAAAACAACGCTGCGTGAATACGATGCACTCTGCTTGGATTCCATTCCCGAAGTAAATGCCAAAGACATCAAGCGTATTCGTGAGCACGCTCACGTTAGCCAGCGGGTATTTGCGCGCTATTTGAACACCAGTGAATCTACCGTTCAAAAGTGGGAAGCTGGCCAGAAGCGTCCAAGCGGGATGGCGCTTCGTTTGTTGAGTGTGGTTGAAAAGCACGGTCTTGAAGTGCTTGTATAAGCGTTACTGATTTACAGCAAAGACGATAGTCGCCTCCTGATCTGGTTGCAGTCGTTGTTGTATAGTGGAAACAATCGGCGCAAGTCGGCCAGTAACGGTCAGTCAGTTATTTTCCCGATGGCAAACACCGTGAAGGATACAAATGATGAATTCACGTCATAGCAAGATAAACGTGCTCTTTATGTCAGTCTTGATTTTATTTAGCTCTGTTGTGAGCGCAATAGAGTCTGGTGGTTTCAAGCCAACTGCTGTTAAAAGCACTCCGCCCGAATATAGGTGGATATCTCATATGTCCAGCGGTCCAGCAGATACATCAATTTTGGATGACTCAGCAGATGGTATTAGGGGTAGGTTTTACCGCTTGGCTTTCATTTCGAATGACGATGCTTTTTCTAGGCCAATCATGAGAATCGATGAGATTGTCTATGCAGATGCAGGGTGCTGTTGGACAGTAAATAAATCGTGGGATGTCGATTTTAATAAATTGGAAAAAAGCGGAGTCAAAATGCCTCCACCTGAAAGAAGTGGGATTGATTCTGTTATTTGGCTGGATATTCGCGAGGCAAAAATTATATATGGTGAAAGCGAGTGCACTATATCCGGTATTGGAGAGGCAAGTATTTTTACTAAATGTGAGTTAAAAGGTAAAAAATAAATCACTTCCCCGCGCTCAGGCGGAATTGAGTAAAGAAGCACGCTGAGTAAAAATTTGACGCTTAACGTCCATTATCGGGGAGCAGCTATGACGGCTTCGGGTTAGCAAGAGCCGGTCGAGCATCATCAAACTCGTAGTTTTGAACGACCGCTGTCGGGAGTGAAGCGGACAACTCTCCAGAACATTCAATCTGCCTTTTCAGCAATTCCCCAGCGTCTCTTATGGCCGAGCAACAGCCCCCAACGATTGCGCAGCCATTTTCTAAAACTCATTAAAGAAATCCCACTTTGTGCCGAAATTATTCTCATAGGTAAGTTGTTTATCAATCTAGGGGAATGAACATGAGCGCACATATGCACGTCATTATCAACGCGGCTATTAGAGGCTTGCACAGTTTGCCGGCGATGCCTGTTATCGCGCAGAAGATTCTTACTCTGCCGTTAGATACCAACCTGGGTGAGTTGCAGTTGTTAAAACTTATCGAAGCCGATCCGCTGATTTCTGCGCGCGTCATTGGCTTGTCCAACAGCGCTTTGTTTGGGGCGTCCAAGCAGGTTAGTTCGATTCAAGATGCGGCCATGTTGTTGGGTCTCACCCGTGTTAAATCAGTGGCGGTGGGGATTGCGATGATGTCCACGTTGAAGCGTCAGCCGTCAGGGTTGCTGAACATGCAGCATCTTTGGCTACACAGCTTGGGCGTTGCCTTGGGGATGCGTGTTTTGGCACGCGCCATGCCTAGCCGCACGCGACCATTGGACGATGAAATTTTTCTGTGTGGTTTGCTACACGACATTGGCTTTATGGTGCTGGACTATCTCGACACTGAATTGAGCGACACGCTGCAAAGAAAATTAGCCGCCGAACCTGAACGCGATGTGTCCGAAATTGAAGCTGAAGTTGTCGAAGTGACACACGCTGAAATGGGCGCGCAATTGGCGCGGCATTGGGATTTACCGGAACGGATTATTTCGGTGTTGCGCTATCACCACACACCCGATGTAGAAGAAGCGGCACTGGGGCAGCCCTTGGTATCGCTGTTAAATTTGGTCGAGAAGTTGCTTCCTTCATTTGGCATTCATGAAACTGTGAACAGCCAAGTTAGCACAGAAGAATGGACTGCACTCGGCATTGATCCTGAACGCGCAGAAGAACTCACAATCACCGTGCGCGAACAATCCGAACAGGCTAAACAGCTTGCCAATTCTTTTTAGGTTAATCCGGTTTCTCGTAGATAACTAATTTCGAGATGCCCATTAGACCGTCATACCGGCCTTTCGACAGGCTCAAGATAAACTGCCCTGCGGGCAGGCCGGTATCCAGTGCATTTATTAAAAATGCTTTTTTGTCAGTGCGTCGCACTGTCTATTTTATTGGCTGGATACCGGCTTTCGCCGATATGACGGTCTACACATCAGTGCGTCATGCGCACCACATTGAGCATGCTGTCCAATCCTGCGTGCATGAGTTTGTCCATGAGTGGGGCGAAGTAGGGCATGGATAAGGCGAGTACAAATAAGCCAATGGCGAGGGTGATGGGGAAGCCTACCGCGAATAAATTGAGTTGGGGTGCGGCGCGCGTGAGGATGCCGAGCGCCAGATTGGTGATGAGCAATGCTGCCAGCAAAGGTAAGCAAAGTTGCAGGGCAAACGCGAAGATGCTGCCGCCCCAACTCACCAGCGCGTAGATACCTTTATCCGACATCATGTTGCCAATGGGCAGGGTCTGAAAACTTTCTGCCAGCCCAGCGAGCATGTACAAATGACCGTTCAGAGAGAGAAAAACCAGCGCTGCAAAGACCCCCATAAACTGCGCGATGATGGGGGTGAAAGAGGCATTTAAGGGATCGTAAAAGCTGGCGAAACCCAGCCCCATTTGTAAGCCGGCTAATTCGCCGGACATTTCTACTGCGGTAAAAATGAGGCGCAGGGTGAACCCCATGGCGATACCGATGATGATTTGTTGTATCAGGATTAACAGCCCCGCTGCCGAGCCGACGGCGACTTGAGGCAAGTCGTTGAGTGTGGGGGCGATGATTAAAGTGAGCATCACCGCGAGGCCAATTTTGACGCGTGCTGGAACTTGTTTGTTGCCCAGAATGGGCGAACTGGCGATAAGCGCGAGGATGCGTGCCAAGGGATAAACCAAAGCGACCAGCCATGCATCTAGCTGTGCACTGGTGAAGCTAATCATGGCGTTATCCAATCATCCAGGGAATGTTGCCGAACAAGCGTTGCACGTAATCCACCATCGTCCCAATCATCCACGAGCCGCTCAACATGAGTACGAGGAACATCACCAATAGTTTGGGAATGAAGGACAGCGTCATCTCGTTAATCTGCGTGGCCGCTTGAAAAATACTCACCACCAACCCCACCACCAGTGCGCTTAACAGCAGCGGCGCGGCAATCATCAGCGTCATTTCCATCGCCTGTTGTGCCAATGTCATTACGGTTTCGGGAGTCATAATGGGGTGTGAAAATTAGGTATAAAAACTTTGCACCAAAGATCCAATCAACAGATTCCACCCATCTGCCAATACGAACAACATGATTTTGAAAGGCAGCGAGATGACGGCGGGCGACACCATCATCATCCCCATCGACATCAAAATACTGGCAACCACCATGTCGATGATTAAGAAAGGGATGAACACCACAAAGCCGATTTGAAATGCTGTCTTCAATTCGCTGATGACATACGCTGGAACGAGAATACGCAACGGCACTTCATTGGCACTTTGCAACGGCTCACTGTTAGAAATTCTGACAAACAAAGCCAAGTCGGACTCACGTGTTTGGCGCAGCATGAACGTCTTTAAGGGCACGCTGCCTTTATCCATAGCCTGTTGCAAACTCATTTTATTTTCGGTGTAGGG
>JAGVFD010000243.1 GCA_020057805.1 Sideroxydans sp.
CAAAAAGAGCGGGGTGCGAAAGCGCCCCGTTTTTATTTAAGCTGGATAAATTGCACCTAATACAGCGAGATGTTTTGCACCCGTCACAGCGGGTAGATTGCCTGGGCGCAAACTCAAGGTTTGCTTGGCTAACCAAGCAAATGCCATGGCTTCCATCCAGTCGGCGGCGATACCAAGCGCCTCTGTTTTTAGTAGCTTGCATTGGGGGAGTGAGCGTTGAAGATGCGACATCAAAGCGCCATTGTGAGCTCCTCCGCCGCAAACGTAGATTTCTTCAGCGCTTGTACAAAAACGTTTTACTGCGCTGGCGATGCTGTCACCGGTCAATGCAAGTAAGGTTGCTTGAACATCGGCAGGCTTCTCACTGCCGCTCAAATGCTGTTCCAGCCAAGCTAAATTAAATAAGTCGCGCCCTGTGCTTTTTGGGGGGGCGGCGTGGAAGTAGGCGTCGGCGGATAATTTTTGCAGTAATTCAGGCAGAATTTTTCCGCTCGCAGCCCACGCGCCCTCTGTGTCGTAGGCTTTGTGGAGGTGCTGGTTAATCCACGCATCCATCAAAAGATTGCCTGGTCCTGTATCAAAACCTAAGGTGGCTTGAGCAACAGCTAAATCGGTGACGTTGGCGATACCGCCGATGTTGAGAATGACGCGATGAATGTCGGCATGCCGCAGTATTTGCTCATGAAAAGCGGGCACCAATGGTGCGCCTTGTCCACCCGCCGCAATATCCCGCGAACGAAAATCACTGACGACGTGAATGCTAGTTAACTCGGCCAATAAAGCCGCATTGTTGAGTTGAATGGTGTAGCCATGTTCGGGGCGATGGCGAATGGTTTGTCCGTGGCAGCCAATGGCACTCACCTCGGCGCTGGAAACGCCCGCTTTCTGCAACAAACAAAGGGTGGCTTGGGCATATTCCCGCGCTAATTGATTGGCGATGATTTGTGCTTGATGTAGCTCGTTAGCGGAGGGGTGGTGCAGTGTGAGTAGTTCAGTTTTCAGTGATTCTGCATAGGGCTGAAAATAGCAATCTACTAGGGCTGGTTTATCGTTAGAGAAATCGACCAAAGCCACATCGACACCGTCTAGGCTGGTGCCAGACATGATGCCGATGTAAAGGTTGGAGGCGGCTTTCAACGCAGCTTAATCAAGCTTCGCAATGCGAGTGTTGTGCAGCAATGACAGGTGGGTATAGAAATCAACCGACTTTTCCATGAAAGCTGATTTTTGTGCATCACTGACAGGCTTGCCATCAGGGAGGGCTACTTTCAAGGGGTCGCGATGCACACCCGCTTGCTTGAATTCGTAATGCAGGTGTGGTCCGCTAGACAGGCCAGTCATGCCCACATAGCCAATCACTTCACCTTGGCTTACGCGTTGACCGTTGCGGATGTTGCCGAAGCGCGACAAATGACCATAGACCGTTTGGAAGCGGCCTTGGTGATTCAGCATCACTACATTGCCGTAGCCACCTTGTTTTCCCACAAAAGCGACCACGCCATCAGAGGTTGCTTTGACTTTGGTGCCGATAGGTGAGGCATAGTCCACCCCTTTGTGCGCGCGCATTTTTTGCAAAACGGGATGAAAGCGTGCGGTACTAAAGCCCGAGCTTACACGCGAGAATTCAATGGGCGAGCGCAGAAAAGCCTTACGCATGCTCTTGCCGTCAGGAGAGAAATAGTCACCCGTGAATTCAGTCGTTTGGAAGTAGACCGCACGGTAGGTGCGACCTTGATTGGTAAATTCAGCCGCCAAGATGCGACCCGTACGCGCCGCCTCACCATTTACATAAGTCATTTCATAAATAACGCTGAACTTATCGCCCTTGCGCAATTCACGTTGGAAATCAATATCGCCCCCAAAAATTTCAGCCAGTTGGTTGGCAGCGGGGTCTGGCAAGCCGGCTTCATCTGTCGCCGCGTACAAGCTACTGACGATTTCGCCAGTGCGGACTACGGTACGTTGTTCTACTTGCGCTGCTTGGGTGGAGATGTTGAACTGATCGCCTGATTTGGCGACGACGACCTGATTGCTGTCATTGTCCAAATAGCGCAATCCTAGCAAGCTGCCGTCAAACGCCGTTTCGACTTGAACCTCTTTGCCTACCTTGAGTTGGCGGAAAGAAGCGGTGGCTTTGTGAGAACGCAAGTATTCGGAAGCGGCGGCATCCTCTACATTCAGGCGACGTAATAATTCGACCACTGTCTCACCGCGTTGCACGCGTTCGTTGCGCCAGAAGGTGGTTGTATTCAACGCACTTTGCTCTGCGCCAGGCAGGACAACGTCAGTGATGATGGTTTGTTGTGCTTTATAAATGGCATCAGATTGCGGCATGATGCCGAACGCAGTGACCACGCCGAGCAAGGGCAGGGTAGACAAGATAACGAACCAACGCAGCTTTGACTTGTGTGCGATTAATAAAGTATTTTGTTGTAACATTCGCGCCTCCCTAGGCGGTTAGATTTTGTTGTGTAGCAGCGCGTTAAGATTAACTATTTGGCGCGGCTCACTGAATCGGGAGCGGACTTTAACAGAATGCCCCACCCCCTACAAAACCCGTTCGCGCTTTTAGCGAATACCGATAAACGGTAGAAATCATAAAATCATTATGAATCAACAAGAAACACTAGGCATCATTAAGCGCGGCGCGACCGAATTGCTGATTGAATCTGAATTAAAACAAAAGCTTGCGTTAAATCGACCGCTGCGAATCAAGGCAGGCTTTGACCCTACTGCGCCCGACCTGCACCTTGGACATACCGTACTGCTGAATAAAATGCGCCAATTGCAGGACTTGGGGCATCACGCTCTGTTTCTGATTGGCGATTTCACCGGCATGATTGGTGACCCTACAGGAAAAAACACGACCCGCCCGCCTTTAACGCGTGATCAGGTACTCGCCAATGCGCAGAGTTATAAAGAGCAAGTATTTAAGGTGCTCGACCCAGAAAAGACAGAAGTGGTATTCAACTCCACTTGGATGGACAAATTTAGCGCCGTCGACTTAATTAAGTTGGCAGCCACTCACACGGTTGCACAGATGCTGGAGCGCGACGATTTCTCCAAACGCTACAAAGGCAATCAGCCTATCGCCATCCACGAATTCGTTTATCCCTTGGTGCAGGGTTACGACTCCGTCGCGCTTAAAGCGGACATCGAGCTGGGTGGCACCGACCAGAAGTTCAATCTGCTGATGGGGCGTGAATTGCAAAAACATTTTGGCCAAGCGCCACAGTGCGTGCTCACCATGCCGTTACTGGAAGGGCTGGACGGGGTGAACAAAATGTCCAAATCGTTAGGCAACTATATTGGCGTGACGGATAGCTCTACCGATATGTTCGGAAAATTGATGTCCATCGCCGACGACCTCATGTGGCGCTACCTCGAACTGCTTTCCTTTGAAAGCATCGCGACCATCGCCAAATGGAAAGAAGACGTGGCGGGCGGGCGCAATCCGCGCGACATCAAAGTATTGCTCGCACAAGAAATGGTTGCGCGCTTCCACAACAAACAAGCAGCTGTGGATGCCTTGGCTGAATTTGAGGCACGCTTCCAAAAAGGTGTGTTACCAGATGATATGCCCGAGATTGCTATCACCAGCGTGGACGGTCAAATTGGTATCGCTAATTTGCTTAAAAGTGCCGGTTTGGTCTCTAGCACCTCGGAGGCCATGCGTATGATTGAGTCGGGAGCAGTTAAATTGGATGGCGAAAAAATTAGCGACAAAGCCATGCAACTCAAGGCAGGCACGGTGGTGGTGGCACAAGTGGGCAAGCGCAAATTCGGCCGGATTAAGGTTCAGTAAATAGCGGTTGTGTATTAGGGCGTTGTTTTGTAGAATCGCGCCCTC
>JAGVFD010000174.1 GCA_020057805.1 Sideroxydans sp.
CAGTCGATATAGAAAGTGCTACCCGTGCAGTGTGATTCCGTGCCATCCGTCATATCGCACGCACGCACCAAATAGCGCCCCCATTGCGGATACTTAATTTCAAAGTCCCACTCTCCTTTGCCTTTAGCGGTGGCAATGGTGGATTGATAAACTTTGCTGGAGTGGGCAGAGGACGCATATTGCGCCAATGAATCGCTGGATTGATCCCACCACCATTTCCAGTCAACTTTATACAGCGTGACTTGCACTTTTTTAATGGAGGTGGGCTTGCCATCCGCGCTCAAGCTGGCAATCTCAACAACGTGTTTTTTATCCGTCAGCAACATATTTCGTGTGGCATCGCCCTTGGGCAACTTGATGCCGAGATAGCGCGCATAGGGAGAGAATGGCACGACCTGTCGATTGATACTAAAAGCGCCGCCGCTTTCAAAAACACGACTGGTCAGCGCAGCATTTAACATGCCGGGTGCTTGCTTTTCAAGGCTGGCTTCATGCTCAAAACTGGCTTTGCCCGATTCATCCAACACCCCATCAAACAGTATGCTGGGTTCTGCCGAGAATTCACGTGCGGGATCATCAAATACAAAATCGGTATAGCGAGAAAACTGCGTACTCGCTTTGGTCAGGCGCAATTCCACATCCGCCTTGAGACCTGCCGCGCTCGCACCTGTGAGCCACTGTGCGGCTAATTGCCCGGTGAAAGGTTCAGCACCATTGATGAGCTTGCCGACTTCCGCTTCTACCTTCAGACGATTAGGCATCACGGTTTCAATTTTGATGGATTTAGTAAAACTTGCGCCGCCCAGAATGGCTTTCGCCCCCCAGTTTCCAGTGGGGGCATTGACTTCAGTTTTAAGTGCGAATTTATAAAATTCACCCACGGGCGAGGCATTAACTAGGGTTTGCACTAACTGCCCTTGAGGATTGCGTAACTCCATGGTGACAGGATGATTGGCGGGCAAGCCCAAGCCTTTATCGTGCAACACGAACGTTAAGAAAATATCATCACCAGGTCGCCAAACACCACGTTCACCGTAGATCAATCCTTTGATGCCAGCCGCCACTTTTTCACCGCCCACATCGAAATGGCTGACGGGTAGTGCCACGCCTTGCCCTATTTTTAAGTAGCCTTTTTGCCCATCTTTTTCGGCCAATAAATAAAAGGGCGTGCCACTGGGCTTGAAGCGAGCCATGCCATCGCTATCTGTCGATTCAGTGGCGATGCTCTGGTTTTGGAAATTCATGGTGCTGATTTTGACGCCTTTGAGTGCCGCTGAAGTTCTTAAGTCCGTGGCAATCACCAGTAACTTTCCTTGCGCATCCCGTTTGGCAATCAAGCCGATGTTGGACGCTAAAAAATTGCGTTCATCGCGAATGCTGTAAGTGTTGTTGTTTTCTTGATAGCCATAGTTGGGGTTGGCGTTAAAGCGGTAGTAGGCGTTGGTGCAAGGATTTTCACGGTCTTGCCAATTCGCAGTTCCGCCGGAATTGTAATAGTCCTCGGCGTAATCCCAGCTGCTCGCCTCGCGTTCGGTCAAGTCGTCAGAATTGATGGGGGGCGCTTCAATTTCAAGATTCTCGGTGGATTCGCTGGAGCAGGGATAGGTTGAGTCAGCCTTGCTGATGGATAGGGTCAGGCGGAACAGGCCACCTGGATGTTTTTGAAAAAGCTCGGTGACATCCAGTTGATGGCGCTGCCATTGATTGAGGGTGGGCGATGAAAGCGGAATTGTTTTACGCCATAAAAAACGACCTACGCGCGCCAATTCTGCATTGCCATCAAGCTTGTTCACTTGTAAAAATTGTCCAACATTGTTTTCGTAAATGCGCATTGCGGTAATCCGCACCGAGCGCACATTGACGGCTTCAAACGGCACGCTTAATACAGAATTGTCAGGCAGGATGACGCCTTTTCCAACGAAGCGTACTTGCGGTTTGCTACTGCCAAAATTCAAGCTGTGTTGGGAAGGTTGTTTGGTGCGACCGCCATCTACATTGCGGATGCCAGGCTCTAGCGTGAGCGTTGCTTCCCCTTGCACTTCGCGGTCAGGATAAATGTTTAATACATTGCCCTCGATGCGTAACGTGGTGGTCATGTCGCTGCCTAGGCGCACCATGCCTTGCAAATTCTGCTGGGCATCCAAGGCATCCGAGAAAAACACTTGTACAAAAGGCCGTGTTTCAGTGCTCACGACAGAGGCTTGAGTCACGCTGAAATGAGAGATGTCCGGCACTTCAATTTGGCGCTCACCTTGGTTGTCCACCCCAATTGCTGCTCCATTCCATTTCAGCACCACGTTGGATGTGGTGGTTTGACGGAGGATGCCCGAGGCTGTGAATTCATGCTGCTTGGCATCGGCGTTGTGTTGCCAAGCGAGGGTGAGCGATTTATCTAAATGTGTTGCCTCCAATAGCTTTTCTATTTTTTCCGCCACCTCTACATCGGCCGTCACTAACGTGCCTGTCAAAATCATTTCGTGTTTATTTGTGGTGCTAGCGATAAGACCGGCCACCTCCACCTCAAATTGTTGGGCTTGTACCTGCACCACAAACTCATATTCATGCAGCTTCTCAACCATATTGAGCAAGCCGTCAGTGTTGAGCGTGACACGATAATGGCCGCCTTGTTCGAGGTCGCTGTCAGGCATCAGAATGATTTCGCGCTGACTGGCAAAGGAAAGCGTTCCTTTGATGGACGGATTGGTTTTGAGATGGCCTTCAGCACTTTGTCCCACGCGATCGGCGCTCACAATGTCGTTGTTGAAAACGATGCGAATAGGTGATTTGCGCGAAATGATGCCGCTACTGTGTGCGTTGATAATGTGGCTCCAAGCCGCATCTTGTGGGGGAATCGTGGGGGCGTTACTGGTGCTGTCGTCACAGCTAGTTAGAGAAAATAGGGTAAGCAGTGAAAGTGCGACACGAACAATTGATTTGAGCAGCATGACGTAAATCCCCTTTGTTTTTTTGACTGCAGTGACCTAGCAACGAGGGAGGCATGTTATGCGAAAGTCTATGCGCGGTGGAATCACTTTAACGTCATAACATTGTTTTTGAATTAGCGTCCCCAATCACATCAAGTTGGTCGTAAAATTCACCCCGCCCGCAGAAAGGGTCTCGCAGGAAACCGATTGAAATTACTTAAGGAGATTCACATGAAGAAGTTGATTGCTCTGGTTGTTATGGGTTTGACGTTCGCTATTTCTGCACCGGCTTTTGCAGGGGCGCAACAGGAAAAGATGAAGGGCTGTAATGCAGAGGCCAAATCGCAAGCGTTGAAAGGGGCTGACCGTAAAGCGTTTATGAGCAAGTGCCTGAAAAAAGATTACGTGTTGGAAAGTGGCGCTGCCCCCGCGGCGGCTGCCGCTCCGACACAACAAAATAAAATGAAGACGTGCAATGCGGATGCTAAAACTAAAGCCCTTAAAGGCGCTGAACGTAAGGAATTTATGAGCGCTTGCTTGAGCGCGTAATTCAGTTGCAAACGCAGTATGCAGAACGCGCCGCAAGGCGCGTTTTTCATGGGAGGAGGACGCGGGCTGACGTGTACAATTCGGCTCAAATCCAAACGTTGTTGTGAGAATTAAATGACCTTCGTGGTAAGTGAAAACTGCATCAAATGTAAATACACCGACTGCGTGGAAGTGTGTCCGGTGGATTGTTTTCGTGCGGGCCCTAACTTTCTTGTCATCGACCCCGATGAATGTATCGACTGTTCCTTATGTGTGCCCGAATGTCCCGCCAATGCGATTTACGCCGAGGATGATGTGCCTGAAGCGGAAAAATCATTCATCGCACTTAATGCTGAATTAGCCAAACAGTGGAAACCCATCACCTTGAAAATAGCGGCGCCAGCGGATGCGGATGCTTGGCGTGATGTTAAAGATAAGCTTTCCTTGCTCGAACGGTGAGCATTCCTAACGTCTATTTCGATCGTATCGCGCAGCGCATTCTGGCGGCGCATCCCGCGCCGGATTTGCGCGGCATCATCGTGTTACTTCCCAATTTACATGTGGCGCAAATTTTGGCGCAGGCACTGCTGCGCGCGGCACAAGCGCCCGCCCTTTTGCTGCCGCAAATGGTGACGTTGAATGAGTGGGCACAAAGCATTCAACTGGATGCACCCATCGCCAGCGAGAGTGCGCGCAGTGCCTTGCTGTATCAGGAATTGCGCAAACGTCCGTGGTTTGAAAACGCTGATCTATGGAGCATGACGCAAGAGCTGTTGCAGTTATTCGACGAGCTAACGTTTGCCTTGGATAGCTTGCCGCAGGATGAAGAAGCCTTTGC
Source organism: Sideroxydans sp. (assembly GCA_020057805.1). Lineage (GTDB taxonomy): Bacteria > Pseudomonadota > Gammaproteobacteria > Burkholderiales > Gallionellaceae > Sideroxyarcus. The sequence goes on from JAGVFD010000174.1 coordinate 4,291, forward strand.
CGCCGCTGTTGCGCGCGCCTATGCGTCGCGCCAAAACGCCACCTTGCAATTAGAAGCGCGGCTGGTGTTTGAGTTGTGGCATGCCATGCAACAGGGTGAAGAGTTGGATGCGGCGCGCGCTTATCAGCAACGTTTGGCCAAGTTAGCGGCACAGGCAGAATCGCCGCTGTATGTGTTGATGGCTTCCGAGTGGCCGGCGGTGGAGAAAAAATTCCTTGAGGAATATGAACAGCGGGTGATGGTGAAGGTGTTTGATTTGCGCGAGATGACGGAGGGTTCCCTCACCCTAACCCTCTCCCAGTGGGAGAGGGAACTGTCCGCCTCCCCTCGCCCTACGGGAGAGGAGGTGAGGGCGAGTTTTAAGTTTTTTGCCGCCACCTCCCTCGAACAAGAAGCCCGCGCGGCTGCCATGCAGGTGCGGCTGTGGTTGCAACAAGGCAAACAAAACATTGCCATCGTGGCGCAAGATCGGGTGGTGGCGCGGCGCTTGCGTGCGCTGTTAGAGCGCGCGGAGATATGGGTGGCGGACGAGACAGGCTGGACCTTCGCCACGTTGTCGGTGAGCACGGTGTTGGATCGTTGGCTCACTGCGTTGCAAAGCGATTTTTATCATCACGACTTACTCGATCTGCTCAAATCGCCTTTCATTTTTGCCGACATGAGTGCTGGCGAACGCAAATCAGCGGTGTATCACCTAGAGCAATTGCTACGCCAACAAAGCGTGGTGGTGGGGCTGGAAGCCTTTAGCACACTGGCTGCACAGGTACCCATTTTGCACGCGCCATTGGCGCGCTTGCGCCAAGCCGCAGCTTTACTTGAGCAAGGCAAAAAGAAATCTTTAAGTGAATGGTTGGCGGCCTTGCGCGAAAGTTTGCACGTATTGAGTGTGGATGAAGGCCTGCAAAAAGATGAGGCGGGGCAACAACTATTGCACGCATTGGAAACTTGGCAGCAAGAGTTGGCGCGCGATGTGGGGCGTTACAAATTTAACGAATGGCGGCGCTGGTTAGCACAACAGTTGGATACGCAAACCTATCGCGATAGCAGCGTGAACAGTCCGGTGCGCTTCACGCATTTGGCGGCGACACGCTGGCGTATTTTTGATGCTGTGCTGTTGCTGGGCTGTGATGCCGAGCATCTACCCAGTGCAGCTAATGGTGGGCGCTGGTTTAACGATGCGGTGCGCTCCGTGCTCAACCTGCCGACACGGGCTACGCATGCGCTGCGTCAGCGCGACGATTTGTACGGCGTGCTGGCGTTAAATGATTGCGTGTTGGCGACTTGGCAGCGCGACAAAAATGGCGAAGCGCGCATGTTGAGTCCGTACTTGCAAATGCTGCGCGATGATTTCGAGCAAGTGCATGGCGACGATCTCACTGAACAAAATTTACAGGCTTATCTCGCTGCGGAAGATGCGCAGCGCATCTCACTCCCCGCGTCAACACAACCCTCGCCGAGTGTGGCAACGCCAGCCGTGCCTGTCAGTGTTTCCATCAGCGCATACAACTCGCTGGTCGCTTGCCCTTATCAATTTTATGCGCGCTATATTTTGCGCTTGAACCCTTTGGACGAAGTGCAAGAGGACATTGAGAAACGCGATTTTGGCGAACGTGTGCATGAAATTTTGCAGCGCTTCCACGAGCAATACGCAGCAGTCAGTGGACATGACATGCTTGAGATGGAAGCGGCTTTGCGCCGCATCAGCGCAGACGTGTTCGACGATTTGCTGCAACACGATTTTGCCGCACGTGCATGGTTGGCGCGCTGGGATCAATCTCTATCTGCCTATCTAGCGTGGCAGTTAGAAGGGGAAGCCGAGGGCTGGCGCTATGCCGAAGCAGAGACGAAATTCGACTGGCCGCTGGAAGGGGTGAACTTGCGCGGACGTATTGACCGACTCGATGTGCGCGGCGATGAAAAGCGCGTGCTCGACTACAAAACGCAGAGCGACATCGTGCTACGCAACAAACTCAAAGAGCCAGGCGAAGACGTGCAACTCGCCTGTTATGCCTACGCACATGAAGCGGCCGATGTTGCCTTCGTCAGTATTGAAAGTGGCAAGGTGAAGTCAGTCGCGCCGAAAGAAGATGCATCGCTACTGGCGCAACTGAATGTGGAACGCTTGGAGCAGTTGATGAGCGCGTTGCGTGAGGGAGCAGGGATGCCTGCGAATGGAATTGCTGCGGTGTGTGCGTATTGCGAAGTAAGAGGCGTGTGTCGCAAGGGCGAGTGGTGATACTCATGCAAACGACACAACCACACTATCCGTCATTCCGGCGCATGCCGGAATCCAGTCAATTAAACATCCCGCGCAGCGGACAAAACCATATGGACTCGCTACGCGAGAAATATTTATCCTGCTGGATTCCGGCCTGCGCCGGAATGACGGAACCTTTGAGATGACTAACCACCTCGCCCTAGACCCCCAGCGCAGTGTCGTTGTCGAAGCCTGTGCCGGTAGCGGCAAGACTTGGCTGCTGGTGTCGCGCATCATACGATTGCTGTTGGATGGCGCGCCGCCTGCGCAGATTCTTGCCATCACCTTTACCCGCAAAGCCGCGCAAGAGATGCAAGCGCGGCTGCAACTTTGGTTGCGCGAATTGGCGATGAAGGATGATGCGTTCGTGCGCCAGTTTTTTGCCGAGC
>JAGVFD010000117.1 GCA_020057805.1 Sideroxydans sp.
AAGTAAGCCATGTAAATAGTGCTGATGGGGCCAACCGAGCCGATGAGCGAGGTACTGCCAGAACCAATGCGTTTAATGGCGAAAGACAATAAAAATACGGGCAGTACGGTGGAAAAAATAGCCATCGCAATGGAGAGCTCATACACCCGCAGCGGTAAATCAAGCGTGCTAATAGGACGCGTCAACAAGAATTGCAACACGCACGCTGCGCTGGCCACCAGCGAGGCATAAGCGGTAAAGCGCATTGCACCGATGCGTGCAATCGCATGCCCCGCACCCACTAAATAAATGGAGTAGGACAAGGTGCTGGCAAAGACAAGCGATGCACCCAAAATAACGCTTCCTTCGCTTACGCCGACATCATGTAGAAATACCAAAGCGATACCAGCATAGCTCAACACCATGGCAGCTATCACCACGCGCCCGATGGCACGCTTGTAGAGCACAGCAGTAAGAAGAACAGTAAGCGTGGGATATAGAAAAAGGATGAGTCGCTCAAGCCCAGCGGAAATATATTGCAAGCCAAGAAAGTCGAGATAGCTAGATAGATAGTAGCCAATCAAACCCAACCCCACCACCAGCCAGCGTTCGTGCGAAGTGAGCGCAGAATGGGGCTTTCGATTAAGCCAAAGCGCTACGGCGAGAAAAAATGGGGCGGCAAACACCATGCGTAAGGCTAGCAAAGTAACTGCATCAACCTGATTCACATAGGCCAACTTAACGAGGATGGCTTTAGCAGAAAAACCCACTGCCGCCATAAGAGCGAAAACGACGCCAAGCACGGCTGCTCGCTTATGGAGCTGCGTCATTTATGTCTGTCGCATCTTTATTGGAAGTGCTTTTGTCTAAATTAGTTTTGCTTGGGCGGAGATACCTCCAAAAATACCAGAGGTAATAAACGCCCAATAACGTGCCTACTGGGAAAGAAAATAGACTGATTACAGCAAGCGGCAGGCATAGCCATTTTGAATATTTGAAATCAAGTAGTAGCGACAAACCCGCCGCCGCAAACAGTGCAGCTTCGATTAGTGCGGTACGCTTAAGCCACGCATACTGCTCGGTGTCCGTACTGCCAAAGTAATTTTTCGCTGCGAACAGAATCACGACCGCGATGAGGGCGGCAATCGCACAAAACAACCAACCCAATATGACGCGATGCTTATTCATGCCGCCCCTCATCTGCAAATGCGCAACGTGGCTTACGCCAAGCCCACATATACATTTTGCACATCATCATCCCCATCAATGGCTTCCAGAAAAGCTTCTACCTCTTCACGCTCGCTGTCACTGCTGATGGTGACAGGGTTTTTCGGACGATAGCCAATCACGGCAGAAATAACGGTGAAACCTTGTGCAGGCAATGCCTTGCACACCGCATCCAAATCTGTTGGTTCAGTGATGAACAAAGTCGCGCCCTCTTCCGACGCTTCTAAATCTTGCGCGCCCGCTTCAATCGCGGCGACTTCGGCATCGACCTCTTTAGAATTCGGTGTCGCCTCGATCATGCCTACATGGTTAAAGTCCCACGATACGGAGCCTGGCGCACCCAGCTGTCCCTTGCGGAACAGCACATTCATGCTGGCCTTGGTGCGATTGATATTGTCAGACAAGCATTCGACGATGACCGGAACGCGATGCGGTGCGAAGCCTTCATACACCAACGTTTCCATATGCAATGGGCCATCCAATAGTCCCGCGCCTTTTTTAATCGCGCGATCCAAAGTCTCTTTCGGCATGGATACTTTTTTGGCTTGCTCCACCAACAAACGCAAACGCGAGTTCGCGCTAATATCCGCGCCACCTTTGGCCGCCACCATAATTTCCTTGGCCAGTTTGCCAAAAATTTTACCGCGTGCGTTTGCCGCCACTTCTTTGTGTCTTGCTTTCCACTGTGCGCCCATGTCTGTTCTCTTCTAAGTTAGTTGTTACAAAATTCCAGAGCGCGCATCTTGCCTCAAGTGGCGCCCCGCTTCAATCTCAACGGCGATACGCATGCTCACCTTCCATTTGCCACATCCTCCAAAACTTGCAAGAAATCATCGCCATATTTCACTAATTTTGACTGCCCAATACCGCCGATCTGTCCCATCTCGGTCAAGCTCTGCGGCTTGCGGTTAAGCATCTCTAGCAAGGTACTGTCGTGGAAGATGACGTAAGGCGGCACACCCTGCTCACGTGCCAACTCCATACGCTTGGCTTTGAGGGCTTGCCACAATGGATCTTCGTTCGCCCCCTCAAACGCCTCGCGCAAACGTGAACTGCGTTCGGCTTTGCTGTGGGTGCGTTTCACTGGCTCGGCATCACGGCGTAGCCACACCGCTTGCTCGCCACGCAACACAGGACGAGACATTTCTGTGAGCTTCAATCCTCCATAGGCTTCCATATCCACACTGATGAATCCCGCCGCCACCAATTGCCGATACACGCTACTCCATTGCGTTTGCGCCAACGCTTTCCCGATACCAAAAGTGCTGAGTTGTTGGTGATTGAATTGCTCGATCTTCGGTGTGGCCTTGCCGAGCAACACATCAATGAGATGCGCCACACCAAAACGTTGCCCCGTTCGATACACACAAGACAGCGCCATCTGCGCGGCTTGTGTCGCATCCCAGGTATCCACTGGAGACAGGCAGTTATCGCATTCTTGGCACACGCCGGGATGTTCTTCACCAAAATAACGCAACAGGGTTTGATGGCGACACGAAGTGGATTCGCAAAAGCCAAGTAGTGCATCTAACTTTTGTAGTTCAACGCGCTTGCGTTCTTCCGGCGAATCACCCGAGAGCAACATCTGCCTCATCGACACTACATCACCCAAGCCGTAGGCCATCCACGCATTGGCAGGCAAGCCATCGCGCCCTGCTCGGCCTGTCTCTTGGTAATAACCTTCCATACTTTTAGGCAGATCGAGATGCGCGACGAAGCGAACGTTGGGCTTGTCGATACCCATGCCGAACGCCACCGTGGCGACCATGATGACGCCTTCCTCACGCAAGAATCGGCTTTGGTTTTTGCTGCGCACGGCCGCGTCCAGTCCGGCGTGATACGGCAGAGCATCCCAGCCCTGCTCCTTCAACCATGCAGCGGTCTCTTCCACTTTCTTGCGCGACAAGCAATACACGATACCCGCGTCATCTGGATGTTCGGTTTCAAGGAAGGTCTGCAATTGCTTGCGGGCGTTATCTTTGAGGGTGATGCGATAACGGATGTTGGGACGGTCAAAGCTGGAGACGAATTGCTGCGCCTGTTCCAACTGTAGGCGCTCGATAATCTCAGCGCGAGTCGGCGCATCTGCCGTAGCAGTCAATGCGATACGTGGCACATTCGGGAAGCGTTCGTGCAGCACGGTCAGTGCGCGGTACTCGGGACGGAAGTCATGCCCCCACTGCGACACGCAGTGGGCTTCATCGATGGCGAACAACCCGATGCCAGCCCCCTCGCCTTCGTTCAACTGCTCCAATAGCTCAAGGAAACCTTCCGTCATCAATCGCTCTGGCGCGACGTACAACAACTTGAGTTCACCTGTACGCATCTGACGCATCACTTCACGCGCGGCCTGCGCATCCAGACTTGAATTCAAGAATGCCGCCGACACGCCAAGTTGTTTGAGCGCATCCACCTGATCCTGCATCAAAGCGATGAGTGGAGATACCACGATGCCCACCCCGTCTCGTAGCAATGCGGGAATCTGATAACACAATGATTTACCACCGCCCGTGGGCATCAATACCAAAGCATCTCCACCGGCCACGACATGCTCGACGATGCGCTGCT
>JAGVFD010000049.1 GCA_020057805.1 Sideroxydans sp.
TGAACCGCTGCGTTACTCCGTGTTAATTGTTTAACCAAAATATCCGCCAAGCCCACGCCTCGACTGGACATGTTTTGCGCCAACTGTTGATCTAACATCCCCGTGAATAGCTTGGTCTGCTCGCTCTCAAACAAGCCATCTTGCGGCGTAGCTTCACGCATACTTTTCAACATCATATTGAGAAACACCGACTCAAATTGTTGCGCTGCCGCTTTCAGCGCTTGATCAGGCGCATGCTTCGCCAGCGAACGCAGTTGCGCCAGATTTTGCGTATCTATCGCTAGCGTGGCATTGCTGTCGGCACGATTCAGCATTTAGATCACCTCCAACTCCGCGTGTAATGCGCCCGACGATTTCATCGCCTGCAAAATCGCCAACAAGTCTTGCGGTGTTGCGCCCATCGCATTGAGCGCCTTGACTACATCGCTCAACGTTGCCCCCTTGGGCAGTTGCACCAACCCGCCTTTGTCGGCTTTTATTTCGATTGAAGTTTTGTCGGTTTGCGCCGTTGTTCCCGTCGATAGCGCGTTGGGTTGGCTCACCGTGCTGTCTGAATTGATAATCACCGACAGGTTGCCATGCGCGACTGCACAGTTATCCAACAACACCGATTGATTCATCACGATAGAACCCGTGCGCGCATTGATAATGACTTTTGCCGCGCCCTCTGCTGCATTCACTTGCAGATTTTCTATCTTGGAAATAAAGGCGATGCGCTCGTTACCCGCAGGGGAGCGCACTTCAATCAAGCGACCATCTACAGCTTTTGCTGTACCCGTCTCGACATACACATTAACCACATCCACCACGCGCGCAGCCGTTGTGAAATCGCTGGTGTGCAACTCCAAATAGATGAAGTCGCCCTGCCCAATGACGGTTGGCACAGCCCGTTCCACGGTTGCGCCAGCAGGCACACGACCGACGCTCAAATGATTCACCTGCACGGATGCCCCACCCGCCGATGCGCCCACGCCGCCCACCAAAACATTGCCTTGCGCGATGGCATACACCTGACCATCCGCCCCTTTAAGTGGCGTCATCAGCAATGTGCCGCCACGCAAACTTTTGGCGTTGCCGATTGAAGAGGCGGTGACATCAATAGTCTGACCGGAACGCGCAAACGCGGGCAAAGACGCGGTCACCATCACGGCGGCCACGTTTTTTAATTGCAGTGACGTGCCCGGTGGCAGGGTGACACCCATTTGCGACAACATGGTGATGGTGCTTTGCACGGTGAACGGCGTTTGCGTAGTTTGATCGCCACTACCGTCTAGCCCCACCACTAATCCATAACCTAACAACGGGTTGTCACGCACGCCTTGAATGTTGGCTAAATCTTTGATGCGCTCCGCCGAAGCATTGAGCGAACATAAAGTCAGTAGCAATATCAGCCCATATTTGAATGGATGTTTCATCGCCTTACTCCTTAAAACGGCAGCACTGTGGTGAAGATGCGCGCGAACACACTGGTCACATCGGACGTATCTAGATTCGTCGCGCCTTTATATTCCAGATGCACATCGGCCACTTTGGTAGACGGCACACTGTTGCTGGCGCTGATGTCTGTCGGATTCACCACCCCCGAAAAACGCACATATTCATCCGAGTGACGAATGCTCACTTGCTTCTCGCCAGCAACACGCAGATTGCCATTCGACAGCTGCTCAATCACCGTTGCGGTTAGCGTGCCGCTGAAGGTGTTTGTGCCCGAGGCATCGCTCTTATTGCCCGACTTCACGCCACTGCTACCCGACATTCCGCCAGGAATGCCGGGCGTAGTGACCAGCAAGCTACCTGTGTTTTCCAGTGTCGTTCCCGACTTGCCCATAGCCGAAGTGGTTTCCACAATCAGGATGGTCAAAATGTCCCCTACCCTGCGTGCATGCCTGTCCTCAAACAAAGGACGATCGGTAATGCCCGCTTGAAAAATTGCGCCATTAGCAGGGGCCAATGGGATGGGGCGTGGCACGGGAACGACGGTCAACGGCTCCCGGATATGGGTGGCGGGTACGCAAGCAACAATTGATGTCGCCAATCCCAGCATCGCTATCCACTTGATGAAGGTTTTCATGAGCGCCTCTTTATATTTGCGTCAACTTTTGCAACATCTGATCCGAGGTCGTGATTGATTTTGAATTGATCTCATACGCGCGCTGCGTTTGAATCATGTTCACCATTTCCTCCACCACATTCACGTTGGATGTTTCTAGATAATTTTGATTCAACGCCCCCGTGCCGTTGGTGCCTGGCACATTGGTACTGGGCGTTCCAGAGGATGCAGTCTCTTGATAAATGTTGCCGCCCATGCTTTGCAAACCAGACGGATTGATGAACGTCGCCAGTTGCAAACTGCCCACCTGAACCGGTGCTGCAACCCCTGCTTGCAGCACCGAAACAAGGCCGTCAGTACCTATCGTCACACTTGAGCTGTTGGCGGGAATGGTGAGCGCGGGTTGCACCGTGTAACCGTTGGCAGTGACTAATTGCCCTTGGCTATCGCGCTGAAATGAACCATCACGCGTGTAGCCCGTGGTGCCATCGGGCAACAACACTTGAAAAAATCCCGCGCCTTGAATCGCCACGTCCAAAGAATTACCCGTCTGTTGCAAATTGCCTTGGGTGTGAATGCGTTCTGCTGCCACGGGACGTACCCCGGTTCCAATCTGCAAGCCCGATGGAATTTGGGTTTGCTGCGATGACTGCGCACCGGGTTGGCGCAGGGTTTGATACAGCAAATCTTCAAACACCGCGCGTGAACGTTTGAAACCATTGGTACTCACGTTAGCTAAATTATTGGAGATAACATCCATCTGGGTTTGTTGCGCATCCAGACCTGTTTTAGAAATCCATAAGGAACGTATCATGCTGTTCACCTTTTCAAATTAAACGCATCAGCCGGCCACATTAAGTAGCTGTCCCGACTTCTGCGCGTTGTTGTCCGCACTCTGTAGCATCTTCATTTGCATATCGAATTTGCGTGCCAGCGAAATCATATTCACCATCGCCTCTACTGAATTCACATTGCTATCTTCCAAGCTGCCCGACATCACCGTGACCTTGGCATCGGCCTCGGCAGGCAATCCACTTTTCAAACGAAACAGGCCATCCCCGCCGCGCTCCAATTGATCCGCCGCAGGATTAACCAATTTCAATCTGCCCACGACCACCACCGAGGTCGCCATTGAGCCACTAGGCACAGTAGAAATCGTGCCGTCTTTGGCGATGGTCACGGCGGTGTCGGGTGGGATAGTGAGTGGACTGCTATCGCCCACCACATTCATACCCGTGCGGGTTTGCAACACCCCGCTAGAAGAAACTTGAAAACTGCCGTTACGGGTGTAAGCCTCTTTGCCGTCAGCCCCCTGCACAACGAGCCAGCCCTCTCCATTCACCGCCACATCTAATTCGCGTCCCGTCGCTTGAA
>JAGVFD010000244.1 GCA_020057805.1 Sideroxydans sp.
ATCCTAGTTATCAAGCAAGCTTGCGTAAGAGTCTTCCGGCCTTAAGTCATCGCACACTGAACTGCGCCAATGTGACTTCAGTATGAGTAGCGTTCTGCAATTAGCGCAGGGCGCGCTGCTTACGCCGCACGGTCTTGAGCCGCGTCACCTAGAGCAAGTGTTTGGACAGATGATGGCGCATCGAGTGGATTACGCCGACCTCTACTTTCAATACAGTCGCGCTGAAAGTTGGTCACTGGAAGAAGGCATCGTTAAGTCAGGCAGTTTCAGTATCGACCAAGGTGTAGGCGTGCGCGCTGTGAGCGGCGAAAAAACGGCGTTTGCCTACTCGGACGACATCACCCTCAACGCCCTACAAGATGCCGCACTGGCGACGCGGGCCATTGCACGTCAAGGCGGCAAGCAAGCTGCCGCCCATCTGCATGCGGGCAAAGCGCATCAGCTTTATCTGCCACACGATCCTATTGCCACACTTAAAGCGGATGAAAAAGTGGCTTTATTAGAACGTCTCGAACGCATCACCCGCGCGCTTGATACGCGCGTCACGCAAGTGATGGCAAACTTGTCGGGCGAGTATGAAATCGTTTTGATTGCGCGTAATGATGGCCTGCTGAACGCCGACATTCGCCCGCTAGTGCGGCTTTCTCTGCAAGTCATCATGGAGTCTGACGGACGCCGTGAGACAGGCTCATCAGGAGGTGGTGGGCGTTTTGGCTACGACTATTTCACCGAAGAAATTTTGCAGCAATATGCAACAGAAGCGGTGCATCAAGCCGCCATCAGCTTGCAAGCGAAACCCGCCCCTGCGGGCAATATGACCGTGGTGTTGGGCAACGGTTGGCCAGGTATTTTGTTACATGAAGCGGTGGGGCATGGCTTGGAAGGCGACTTCAATCGCAAAGGCAGCTCAACTTTTGCTGGACGCATTGGCGAACGCGTCGCGTCCAAAGGCGTCACCGTGGTGGATGACGGCACCATTCTGAATCGGCGCGGCTCATTGCAAGTGGACGACGAAGGCAACGCAACGCAACGCACCGTGCTCATTGAAGATGGCATCCTGCGCGGTTATTTGCAAGACAGCATGAATGCACGCTTAATGAAGACTAGCGTCACCGGTAACGCCCGGCGCGAATCGTTCGCCCACCTCCCCATGCCACGTATGACCAACACCATGATGTTGAATGGAGACAAGACGCCCGAAGAAATTATCGCGTCGGTGAAGTATGGTTTGTATGCGGCGAATTTTGGTGGAGGACAAGTGGATATTACGAGTGGCAAATTTGTGTTTTCCACCACCGAAGCCTACATGATTGAAGACGGAAAAATCACCTACCCTGTGAAAGGCGCCACCTTAATTGGTAGTGGACCAGAAGCCATGAATCGTGTGAGCATGATTGGTAACGACATGGCGCTTGACTCCGGTGTGGGCACTTGCGGTAAAGAAGGGCAAAGTGTGCCCGTAGGCGTGGGCCAACCTACTGTGCGCATTGACGGCCTCACCGTTGGAGGCACAGCTTAAGTCGCCGTTAGAATTATATGAATAGCATTAGAAGAACCATAAAAGAGTGGCTGCACTGGGGAGTAGAAGATCAGCCTGACTTTACCCTCAAGCGTAAAGTGCTATCAGTCAATTTGGGAGCTTTGCTCTCGGCGCTGTCCATCCTCTCTTACATGTTTTTTTATTGGCTTACCATGAATCCTGCACTGGTGAATTTAGCCAGCTTGGATGTATTTTTTGTAGCGCTGTTATTAGGGGTGCCTTGGCTGAATCAGCGTGGCGAAAATGCGGCGGCGCGCTGGATTTTGGTGCTGGCTTTAATGGGCAGTCAACTGCTGGCTAGCCTATTGGTCTACGGTTCATTTTTTAATTCGTATTACTACTACCTGTTGTTTGCGATGGGCACGGTGGTCATATTTCCGATTCAGTCATGGTTGTTAATTACCTCGGTATTTATTTCTAATTTAGGTTTGTTTTTGCTTTTTCAATACGGCAATTTTGAGCCAGACCCTGTGTTGTTAGAGTTAGACAGTTGGATATTGCAATTGTTGAGCGCCTCTTATGTTGCGCTGTCTTACCTCACGGTGTTTATTGCGGTCTGGTTAATTGAGCTGATGGCCAAAGAAAGTGAAGAAAAATTAAGCAGGTTGTCGCTAACCGATCCTCTGACCGACCTTCCCAATCGCCGCTATTTTGAAAGTGCCCTGCAACAAGAAATAGCAAAGGCACAACGTAATAACACTCCGCTGGTATTGGCATTGCTGGATATTGATTACTTCAAAAAAGTTAATGATAAGTACGGCCACGATGTGGGTGACGAGGTGCTTAAACATGTTGCGCATCATTTACGAATCGTCTTGCGTGCGGGCAATACCGTGGCGCGCGTAGGGGGGGAAGAGTTTGCAGTCATCCTGCCTGAAATGAATTTATCTGCAGCGGCAGAAGTGGCAGAGCGTATGCGCCAAGCGATTGAGTTCAATGAGTGTCCAATGAAAGATATTGCGCTGCCGCTCTCGATTAGCATCGGTGTGGTGGCGGTGGACTTAAAAGAACTGCCAGAAAACGCTTACAAACTAGCAGACGACGCTTTGTATGCCGCCAAACGCGGCGGACGTAATCGGGTCATTGCGTTCGGCGAGTGACATTTCGCCTAAAGGGCATCTCTATAAATCCAAAGTTGCGTCATACCGGCGAAGGCCGGTATCCAGCGATACGCCGCGAGGTGTAGGCCGTGGCTGTAAGGGGCTGAAGCCACACCACACGCTCAATCGGCCCCCACAACAATCTTCCCACATTAGCCCGCCTTTGTTTGCGCCGAGATAAATTGCGCGGTGACTAAATCCATGGTGCTGACGTGATTTACAAACCAAATCGCCACCACGCTGGTTAGCCATTGTTGGAGAGCGGGCGCATCACGGCTCGTTAACCAATGTGCGGCCTGATTTTCCATGTCGGTCAGCACGCGGGCATGTTCGTTTTGATGCATACGGTAGGGCGGGAAGTGCGTGGACAGCATCAAACGTTCTTCCTCGGCGAAGTGGTTGCGCGTGTGTTGTAACAGCTCCTTGAGTAGCTCATCCACTTGCGTGTCCGCTGGCGTCGCCAACAGCCCTAACAGCTTATCGTGCTGGGCGACAAATTCAGCGTGATCGCGGTTCATAAATTCCAGCGCAACTTGTGGATAGTTCAGCATGGCTTTTCCTTGTTTGTGAGGGGTCTAGGCGCAAGTGTTTTCGGTATAATCCGCGCCCTATGCAGATTCTACGCGGACTTTACTCTTCAGATACTCAAGGCGTTGCCGTCACCATCGGCAATTTTGATGGCGTGCATTTGGGGCATCAAGCCTTGTTGAGTGAATTAAAAGCAATCGCCAAAGCAAAGGGATTGCAAACTGCCGTGGTGATTTTTGAGCCGCATCCCCGCGAAATTTTTACGCCGCAACAAGCCCCCGCGCGATTAACCAATCTGCGCGAAAAGCTGGAATTGTTTCGTAGCTTGGGCGTGGATAGAGTGCATGTGTGTCGTTTCAATGCGCACTTTGCGCAGATGACGGCGGCGGATTTTATGGCAGCACTGTCTGAGAAGATGCATGCCAAGTTCGTGTTGATCGGTGACGATTTTCGTTTCGGTAGCGGACGTGTTGGCGACTTTGCATTGATGGTGGAAATCGGCCTGCAACGGGGGTTCGAGGCACGTGCGATGCATAGTGTGTTGCATGGCGGCGTGCGTATCTCCAGCACTGCGATACGTGCGGCATTGGGGGATGGCAAGGTGCGCTTGGCAAGAAGCTACCTTGGCCGTCCCTACAGCATCAGCGGGCGCGTGGTGCATGGTGATGCGACGGGGCGCAAGCTCGGGTTTCCTACGGCGAACTTGCAGTTGAAGCACAACCAACCACCGCTCAAAGGTATCTACGTGGTCGAGGTGCATTCGGATGGGCTGGGTGTGTTGCAGGGCGTGGCGAGTCTGGGCGTGCGTCCGACGGTGAAGCAGAATGCGAAGCCGGTGTTGGAAGTGCATCTGTTCG
>JAGVFD010000135.1 GCA_020057805.1 Sideroxydans sp.
ATCCCCATCGTTTCCAACGCGCTCGTATCATCACGCTGTACGTTCCACGCTTGCGGAACGAGGTAAAGCACCCCCGAGATGCGCGGCCAGTTTTCCATCGGCAAGCGATAGTCGATACCGCCCATGGCAATGAGTACATACTTAACTGATGAGCTTATCGCCACAAGTGTTCCCTCACCCCAACCCTCTCCCGGCGGGAGAGGGAGCTTTCGCTTGTTCCCAACTTGTGCGATAGGTGTGATGGTTTTTGCCCTACCCAAGCTGTGCATCGGCATGGTCGGGCTGACTTTTAGAAAAGTCTGCGCACTGTTGTAGGCCGCCAACATTTGCGCGTGAATGGCGTGGCTTGCGGCATCGTCGGGTGCGTAGTGTTGATAAATATCTGCCCAATTCAAACAGCACATCGCGACAGCAGGAATCTGCGCGACCTGTGCCGCCGCCAAAGAAAGATAGGGCACATTAGCGAATAATAAATCGGGCTGCAAAGCGCGCATTGCATTGGCTGCCAGCGCTACTTTGGCCTCCCAATCCGCGTGATATTCACGGTAATTTTCCAAGCTGCGCGGCACATCCACATCCACCGCATTGAACATGGTCATGCCGAAATCGAGTGCGGTGTGAATGTGCTGAAAGGGAATGGTAAAGCGCTGTTGCAGATAGTCGGTGCTGGCCGCCGAGCGCACGGTGACGCGCAAGTTAGGCATGCGCCGCACTAGCTCGTTCACCACCGGTGCAGTCTGCGCGATGTGGCCGTAGCCATGAGCGGTGATGTCAACGAGGAGATGGGGCATAAAATCAAAAACCTAGTCCACGAAAAACACAAAAAGCACGAAAATAAAACCAACCGAATACTCAATTAAGTTATTCAGTTTTGGCATGTGTATTTGCTTTTTTCATGTCCTTTCGTGTCTTTCGTGGACAGATGGGTTTGCCTGCTGATTACAGCTTCAAGAAATTATCACGGTAGTGTTTCATTTCGGCTATGGATTCGTAGATGTCGGCCAGCGCTTCGTGTTTGCCGTGCTTTTTTAAGGCACTCGCGACTTCGGGTTTCCAGCGTTTCGCTAATTCCTTCAGCGTGCTCACATCGAGGTTGCGGTAGTGGAAGTAGTCTTCCAGCTTGGGCATCCAACGCGCCATGAAGCGGCGATCTTGGCAGATGGAGTTGCCGCAAATGGGCGAGGTGCGGATGGGTACGTGCAGTTTCATAAACTCAATCATTTGCACTTCTACGGCGGCTTCGTCGAGGGTGGAGGCTTTTACGCGCTCGATTAAACCTGATTTGCCGTGGGTGGATTTATTCCAGTTATCCATGCCGTCGAGCACCGCATCCGATTGATGCACAACCAAGGTGGGCGCTTCTGCCACGGTATTAAGATCGCCGTCGGTGATGACCATCGCCACTTCGATAATGCGGTCTGTATCAGGAAGGAGTCCGGTCATTTCCATGTCGACCCAGACGAGGTAGTTTTGGTTTTGTGCCATAATTCGCGCGCTTTTTTATGAGTTAAATAAGGCGCGCATTGTGGCACAGCCGCCCCTCTTCAATCCATCCACACTTCACTTATGATTGCCTCACAATTCTCTGCCCTCTTCGTCGCCGCGCTACTCTCCAATGCCATCGTTAAATTGTGGCTGGCGTATCGCCAGTTGCACCACGTGGCAGCGCATCGCGCCGAAGTACCCGTCGCCTTTCTCGAACACATCAACATTGCTGCGCACCACAAGGCAGCGGATTACACCAGCACGCTAGTGCGCTTCGGCACGCTGACGGTGTTGTTCGACACGGCATTATTGTTGATATTCACGCTAGGTGGCGGCATCCAATGGTTAAGCGATGCTAGCGCTCATCTAACCGACAGCCTGTTGCTACAAGGGGTGGTCGTCATCTTACTGGTGCTGATGTTGCAATCTTTGCTGGAGATGCCCTTCGATTTGTATCGCACGTTCAACATCGAAGCGCGCTTCGGCTTCAACAAAATGACACTCAAGCTGTATCTGCTGGATGCAGTAAAAGGTCTGCTGTTGGGCGCGGTGTTGGGCTTGCCTTTGCTATTTGGCGTGCTATGGCTGATGCAGGGCATGGGGGATTTATGGTGGATGACTGTGTGGGGCGTGTGGGTCACCTTCAATCTGCTGTTGCTGTTCATCTACCCCACTTACATTGCGCCAATGTTTAACAAGTTCGAACCGCTGCAAGATGAAGCACAAAAATCACGCATTGAGGCATTGCTGGCGCGCTGCGGTTTTGAATCGAGCGGCTTGTTTGTGATGGACGGCAGCAAACGGAGTTCGCATGGCAACGCTTACTTCACCGGCTTCGGCAAAAGCAAGCGCATCGTATTCTTCGACACCTTGTTGCAGCGCCTATCACCTAGCGAGGTAGATGCGGTGTTGGCGCATGAATTAGGCCACTTCAAACATCGTCACGTCATCAAGCGTATCGCCTTTACCTTCGCCATCAGCTTGGGGTTTTTGTGGGTGTTGGCGCAACTGTTGCAGGCTGACTGGTTCTATGCGGGGCTGGGCGTGCAGACTCAATCCACTGCCATTGCGCTGCTGTTATTCTTCATGGCACTGCCCGTATTCACCTTCATGCTGCAACCGCTGGCCTCTGCCTATTCACGCAAGCATGAGTTCGAGGCCGACGCTTATGCCGCACAACAAACCGATGCCAACGAGTTGGTGAATGCGTTGGTGAAGTTGTATCAAGACAATGCCAAAACGCTCACGCCCGATCCGCTGTACGCCACCTTTTATGAATCGCACCCCCCTGCCCCCATTCGCATCGCCCATCTACAAAAACTAGGAGCACGCACATGAAAAAAACACTATTCGCTTTGCTGTTCATTGCCAGTGCGGCACAGGCTGCCCCGTTTGCCCAAGGGCATGCCGACAACGGTAAAAAGCTGTTTGCAAAATATGATTGCAGCAGCTGCCACGAAGGCAAAGTAGGCGGCGACGGTAGCGCCATCTTTACGCGCCCCAATCATAAAGTGCGCAGCGCAGACGACCTCATTCCGCAAATTAAATTTTGCTCCGGCATGGTGGGCGCGAATCTGAATGCACAGGAAGAGCAAGACCTTGCGGCGCATTTGAATCAAACTTATTACAAATTCAAATAAGGAGATTGCGATGAGCAACGTGTGCGACCTAAACAATAAAAACTGCAAACCCTGCGAAGGCGGTGTGCCTGCGCTTACCTCTGCTGAAGCACAGCAACTGCTCAAACAACTTGATGCTTGGGAGCTGAACGACGCGCACATCAGTAAAACCTTCAGCTTCAAAAATTATTATCAGGTGCTGGCCTTCGTCAACGCAGCGGCCTGGATGACACACCGCGAAGACCACCATCCCGACCTGACCGTCACCTTCAACCAATGCCGTGTGGAATACAGCACGCATGCTATCGGCGGCCTCTCCGAAAACGACTTCATCTGCGCCGCCAAAGTCGACGCACTGTTTCAGCTTTGAGCGAACACCTATCTGGCCTCGTCATTGCGGCTTTTGGGCGACGTTATTTAGCGGAGCTGCCTGATGGCGAAGTCATTGAGTGTGTGCCGCGCGGCAAAAAGAGCGAAGTGGCGTGTGGCGATACCGTAGAAGTCACGCGCACCAGCCCCAACCAAGGCGTCATTGACCGCATCGCAGCACGCACCACGCTGCTCTACCGCTCGGATGAATTTAAGCAAAAACTCATCGCCGCCAACGTCACGCAGATCATCGTGGTGGTTGCCAGTGAGCCTTCGTTTAATGATGAGTTAGTCGCGCGCTGCTTGCTGGCGGGACATCATCAAGGTCTCAACATTCTTATCGTTCTCAACAAATGCGACTTGCCGCAGATTGCAGCAGCACGCGCGCAACTCGCGCCCTACGTCAAAATTGGCTATCGTGTTTTAGAGCTTTCCGCCAAAGAAAATGTCGCGCCTTTACTGCCCTTTATACAAGGCCAAACCAGCGTGTTGGTGGGGCAATCAGGCATGGGTAAATCCACCTTATTAAACGCCCTCATCCCCGAAGCGCACGCCGCCACGCGCGAAATTTCCACCGTATTAGATTCCGGCAAGCACACCACCACCCACGCCAAGCTGTATCACTTGAATGCGCACAGCCACCTCATCGACTGCCCCGGCGTGCAACTGTTCGGACTCCATCATTTAGATTTTGCGGCGATGAAAAGAAGCTTCCCCGAATTTTTGCCCTACCTAGGCGAATGCCGCTTCGCCAATTGCAGCCACTCACACGAACCCAACTGCGCGATTCTCAAAGCCACCGCTGAAGGAAAAATTGACGAACGTAGATTGAAATTGTTTCAGCAGATCGCTACGAAGTGATTGCAACAAAAAACTGCTTGTCCACGAAAAACACTAAAGGCACGAAACACACCCTAACTAAATTCAATTGGCGAATCGCCTATCTGTTTTTTGTTCGTGCTTTTCGTGCCTTTCGTGGACAAAAGTTTTCTAGCCTTAAGAACTACAAGACAGCTTGGAGCACCCCACCTTATCCAGTGCCCAATCAGGTCGTTTGGCGATGAGATTCGCGGGATGGTCGTCGTCATAAGGATGGCGTGCGGCCTGCATCAGTTGCTCAATTTTGCTTAAGTCATTTTGCATCGCTGCGTCGATGGCTTCTTGCGCCAGATAATTCCTCAACACAAAACGCGGATTCACTTTGTTCATGCGTACGCGGCGCGACGCATCCTCATCCTGCTGCTGTCCTAGGCGAGTCGCATAACGCACTAGCCACGCTTCAAACAAAGCGGCGTGTGATTCATACAGCGGTGCGCGATAGAACGCCGAGCGCAAAGTCTGCAAGGCGGGTGCGTGTTGCTTCACCTCCGCCAGTTGCCTAAAAAATTCCGTCATATCCACTTCGGCTTGCTGCATCAAATCAAACGCCGTCTCGACCAAAGCGGCATCGTCGTCTTGCCATGCCAGCAAACCGAATTTCGCCGCCAACATCGTTGAGAGTGCAGATTGGAATGTGTCATCAAAATGTGCCAGCCCTGCGTCCAGCATCTTGCGCGAAGGGGCGACGGGCATCAGCGCTTCCGCCAATCGCTCCAGATTCCAACGCGCCACGACCGATTGCTGTCCAAAACAATAGCGGTGGAATTGTTCATCCGTGGTGTTCGGCGTCCACCCCGGATCGAAGTTGTCCACCCACCCATATGGGCCATAGTCGATGGTGAGGCCAAGAATAGACATGTTGTCGGTGTTCATCACGCCATGCACGAACCCCACGCGCAGCCACTCCACCATCAACAACGCGGTGCGCTCACACACGATGCGAAACCATGTGGCGAAACGCTCGGCATCCGTTCCCACGATGAACGTAAAATCGCGCGACAAGGTGAAGCTCACCAAGCGTTGCAACAACTCATACTCACCCAGTGAGGCCAATATCTCGAAGTGCCCAAAGCGAGTGAAGGAGGGAGACACACGGCACACAATCGCGCCAGGCTCGACGGCGGGATTACCGTCATACAACATGTCGCGCACCACGCCATCGCCCGTGGCGATCAAACTCAACGCGCGTGTAGTAGGAACACCCAGATGGTGCATGGCTTCGCTGCACAAGAACTCGCGCAATGAAGAACGCAACACCGCACGCCCATCCGCCCGCCTTGAATACGGCGTAACTCCCGCGCCTTTAAGTTGCAACTCCCATCGCTCACCCTTGGAATTGATGACCTCGCCCAGTCCAATGGCACGCCCATCCCCCAGTTGCCCCGCCCATTGCCCAAACTGATGTCCACCATATCGCGTGGCGTAACTCGCCATGCCAGGTAGTAAATAATTGCCGGAAAAAGCCTTCAGAAAATCTGTTGTGCGCGCATCGTCCTCGCTTAAGTCCAGCAATAACAAAGCTTCGTGCGCGTAAGCCAGCAATGTAGGACGTGTCACCAGCGTGGGTGACACCGCTGACCAACACTTACCCTGCACTGCCCCAACACCCGAGCTATCGCCAGGCAGATCACGGATAAATCGGTTATCGAAATGGAGGATTTTCAAAATGATTTCACGTGAATAAACAGAAAGAATGAACTGCCAAAATTTTAGCTGAATCAAGCAGCTCTATTGATGGAACCTCGTAGGGATATTCAACACACCAGAACTTTAACTAATTTCGAGCAGCAATAAAAAGAGACCCGAAGGTCTCTTTTTATTGCTTCTTTAGTTTGCAGTCGCTTTAGTAAGTAACATTCTGTGATATCGCTGTATTACCGAATACATCATTGACTTCAATATGCCAACCGTTGCTGCCAGGCGTCAGTGTTGGGGTCATTGCACTTCCATTGGCGTTATAGAGCACGCTCAATTGATTGCTTGGCATACCACTTATCCACCAACCGGCGGTAGCGCTCTGCAACCCCAATGCGTAGGTAGCTCCAACAGGCATTGTCACTGGCGCAACCCAGCTAAACAATGGAACACCGGCTGATGCCCCTGGTGCAACCGTACTGGTTGTCAGCCCTGTTGGCAGATTAGCCGCGCCCAACACACCGGTCACATTCGCTGTCATCGCTTGGCTGGTGCCATCCGAGTAAAACACGGTGAAACCATAACTATCTCCAACCACTGGCGTCACTGGCAAATTAGCCCAGCCAGAATTATTATTCAAAGCAGCTAAATCACTCGGTACAACCACATTAGGGCCAGACAGCATTGTTACGCCAACCACCCGTTTTGCACCGTCTGTCACCTTCACTCTCAAACCGTAATTAGTCCATTGAGCATCATATTGCGTCTGAACACTCAACGTAGCACTGGCTGAAGACAACGTGAGATTGCCTGTTGCTGCACCCGTGACAGTCACCAGCGGAGGCTGACTATTGGTGTTAGTCAAGTCACCCGGCTCCATCACGCCGTTAGCGTTCATGTCGATAAAGACGAAGTTGTAATACGTCCCATTCGGCACGCCCGTAACACTGTAATTTTGAGACGTTGTGGGGTTAGCCACCCAGCTAAAGTAAATAGCTTGGCTAGTCGTGTCATACATCCCAACCATCATCGCCGCACCTGCCGGAATAACCCCTCCTGGTGTAGAGACTGTACCTGTCACTGTATTCAGCCCTGTTTTTGCACCAATTGTGATAGGGCCATAAATTGCCGACGGCGCACTTTCCACTGCCCCCACCAAGGCGCTAACCTTAAAGTACAAAATCGCGCCATTGCTTAATGCGCCAACCGTACTGACACCTGCTCCATTGGTACCCGTCGCGGCAATCACTTGAGTGCCGCCCCCCACTGTTGCAGTCGCCGCATCCGCGCCCCAATACACTTTGTAAGCGGTGGCAATTTCCTGATTCGACGCATTAGTTGGATAGCCGAATTGCAACATCGCGTGTACGTCACCTGGGTCGACACGATTCAGCGTTGGCGTAACAGGGGCGGGGGCAGCTGGATCTGCGAGCGACAGATTAACTGCAGTTACATCCGCTGCACTCACCGTAGCTGCGGCGGGTGTTGTGGTGCGGGGATTCGACGCATTCGGTGCGCCGCTATTCAACGTATCCATTTCCGCCGTCACTACATAGCTGCCCGGTGTCAAACCTTGCACTGTGTATGCGCCCGCAGCTGGGATATTTTTCATCCATTGAATGAAGCCTGGGTTACCTGCATTAGCTACTTTCACCGTGACAGAACCTGTCTTTGCACCTGCATAGCCGACTGTGCCTGAAATGCTAAAGACAGTTTGAACTGGTGGAGGAGTCGGAATACCAGAACCCGTCACACTCACATTAAATGTCGCCCCCACACCATTCGCAAAGTTTTTAGCTCTGATGTACAGCACCGTTCCCGCAGACACTGGCGTCGTTGCGGTGCAGTCGTCTGGGGTAGTCCCAAAGTTGCCCGTACATACCCAGTTAGGATCCAAAAGAGTAAAGGTTGCATCGGTGAACACTTGAGGATCAACATCTTCCGTCATCGCATCCATCGTAATGGCTGTGGTAGAGGTAAATGTGGTGGTGTAACTGTAGTGGCTATTCTTAAACGTACCCACCATACCTGCGTGCGGCATGGTGATCACTAATGGCGTCACCGTCACTCCTTCAGATGGGATAGTCACTACATTAGAGGCGCTTAAAGTGTAATTCGCTCCCACTCCGTTAGTGAAGTTGTACACCCGAATGTGCAGCACCGTACCCACAGGAATTGGGGTTGCCCCTCTATAGAAGCATGCATTGGCAGCAGGGCATCTCCAATTAGGATCAATGACGCTGAATGAGGCATCTGTAAAGACATCCAAATTGGTCGTGGCATTTGCCCAAGTTGTCGCGGTCGGTTCGCTGCTGGAAATTTTGTTAACCGTACCCGTTGTGGTGTAAGCGTAATAACTATCCGCCATCGATCCCACCATGCCGGTTGTAAATGGCATAGTGATGGCGAGCGGTGTACCCGTAGCACCTTGAGAAGGCGTAATGATGATGTTCGCCACGCTCAAATTAAATGCACCACCGTTGTTGTTCGACACCTCGATATACAAAGGCGTTCCCGCAGGCACCGGCGTGGTGGCAATGCAACCCAATCCGCAAGTCCAATTGAGGTCTTGCACGGTAAAGGTTGCGTCCGTGAACACCACCAAACTTGCAGCCGCCACTCCCCCCACATTAATTTGATTGATCGTAGCCACCGTGGTGTAGGTGTAATTGATCGCCACACCCATACCCGTGTTGCCGTTAAAAGGCATAGACGCGATAGTCAGTGCCGATGTGGGCGTCACTGCATTGCTGGCAGCAGAAGCAATACTCGTCCCGGCCGCATTTGTTGCTTTCACCACAAAAGTGTAAGTCACGCCATTCGTTAAGCCAGTCACTGTGAGAGGACTAGCCGCGCCTGTTGCTGTTCTATTGCCAGGCGTCGACGTCACGGTGTAACTCGCGACGCCACCACCCGTATTGGCTGGGGGCGTAAAGCTCACGATTGCTTGTGCATTACCTGCCACCGCAGAACCCATCGTCGGCGCACCTGGAATAGTCAGAGGAGCGAACGGAGTGACAGCAGCACTGGGGGCCGAAGATGCACTATTACCTACACCATTGGTTGCTGTCACGGTGAAGGTGTAGGCAACACCATTAGTTAAACCTGCAACCACGATGGGGCTAGCTGTACCTGATCCCGTTTGACCACCACTCGAAGTAACCGTGTAAAGCGTAATCGCGCTACCACCATTGTTAGCTGGTGCTGTGAAGGAAACAGAAGCCTGCGTATTGCCTGCCACTGCCGATACCGCAGTAGGCACACCCGATACCGTCGATGCAGGCGGAGGTGCGACAGGTGTAACGGCATTGGTTGTGACACTTGCACTTGAACCCGCCACGTTGTTCGCCTTCACCGCGAAGGTGTAGCTCGTTCCGTTCGCCAAACCGGTAACGGTGAGTGGACTGCTTAAGCCAGATGCTGTGAAGCCACCGGGCGTTGAAGTCGCTGTGTAACTGGTGATGGGGCTACCACCATTACTTGCCGAAGCCGTAAAACTCACCATCGCTTGTGCATTACCGGCTGCGGCGGAAGCGCTGGCAGGTGCACTTGGCACAGCTGCTAACGGCGTAACCGCATTACTGGGTGCCGATGCTGTACCTGCACCCACAGAATTGCTGGCTTTAACCGTAAAGGTGTAAGACTGGCCAATCGTCAAATTGGTCATGGTATGTGTCAACGCAGTCGTGCCTGCATGGGCATCCACGCCACCCGCTGGAGAAGAGGTCACGGTGTAATTGAATGGTGTGGTCCCTGTAGTGGGGGCAGCAAAGGTCACGCTTGCGGTTCTAGTGCCTGCGGCACCTAGGCTAGCCACCGCGCCTGTTGGCGCACCTGGCGCAGTAGGCGGAACAATTGGCGTAACCGAATTACTTGCCGCAGAGGCCACGCTGTTGCCGATTACATTGGTAGCTTTAACGGTGAAAGTGTAAGCCGTACCGTTAGCCAAACCCGTGACTGTAAGAGGGCTGGCCGTACCCGTTGCAATGAAGTTTCCAGGTGCAGAAGTGACGGTATAGCTTGTGATAGCACTGCCGCCGTTATTCGCAGGTGGTGCAAAGGTGACGCTGGCATTGGCATTACCTGCCGTTGCTGTACCGATGATAGGGGCATCAGGCACGGTCGCCACGGTAGGGGGCGTTGCTACGGGAATAACTGGATTACTTGCTGCCGAGGTCGGGCTAGTGCCCACGCTGTTTTTAGCAGTCACGGTAAAGCTATACGCTGTGCCGTTAGTCAGACCCGTTACCACTAGGGGGCTGCTCGAACCTGTAGCGGTTTTATTGCCGGGGCTGGAAGTCACGGTGTAGCTGGTAATGGCACTCCCCCCATTGCTAGCTGGCGATGAGAAGCTGACTGTCGCTTGTGCATCACCTGCACTCGCTGCGCCAATAATGGGTGCACTTGGGGCTGTCGGTGCTGCGGGTGGCGTAGAGCTGCCACCCCCACCACATGCCACCATCACTACACTGACGAATACCGCTAACAGCAATTTGATTGCTTTCATGACTTCCCCATTCAGTTGATTAATTAATTTCCGACTCGACACAAAATTCAGCGTCGAATTATAACGAGTACTCTGCCTTTTACCAGTTGAACTATAGGGGAATAGATTAGTTATCCATATCACCCAGTTGGGGAATGCTGGTTAACGTCACCCCAATAAATGCGACACCGTCAACATCAGCAGGATGATGAGTTGAAACACCAAGGCGCGCCATACAAGGCCGATGGCGCTTTGCATGTAGTCGGCATCAGCTTCGTCGCCGCTGCCCATTTCGGGGCGGAATACGGGGGCGTGATCGAGGATGATGGTCTGCCCCAATTTCACGCCCAACCCTCCCGCGCCGCTGCTGATGAGAATGCCCTCTTCTGCGTCTGGCCAGGTGGCAGCTTGGTTGCGCCAGCAGTAGGCGGTGTCTTCAAAGTTGCCGACGATGGCGAAGGTGCTAGCCGTCAAGCGGATAGGTAGCCACTCCATTAGGTAGTGAGTGTGGCGTGCGAACGCGCCAAAATCGCCAAAATCAGCTGTGTTTTGCATGCCCCATTTCGCCCCCAAGAATAAAGCGAGGCGATAAAGAATGGCGCCGATAGGCCCCAACCCCAGCAGCATAAAAACGACGAACCAAAACACCACGCCGAATACATTGCGGTGCGATGCCAGTAGGGCGCGTTCGATGGCGACGCGCGCGACTTCTTCGCTGCTTAATTCGCGGCAGGATTGACCGCTCCATGCACTTAATAAATCGCGTGCTTTATCCAGCTCGTTGTCGCGCAATGCTTTGTGAATGTCGTTGAAGTAGTGGCTGAACTGGCGAAAACCCATGGTGAGGTAAAGCACCAGCACGCTGAACGCCCAAGCGAAGATGGGGTTAGCGCCCACCAATATCCAGTGAACGCCTGCAACCAAGATAAGGGGAACGCTGATGGCAAGTAGCCAAGCGATGCGCCCTTGCTTGTGTTCACCTGCGTTGAAATTGCGCTGGAAAAATTCCACGTAACTATTCAGCCAAGTGAACAGGTATTTGCGTGATGAAAGTGGGTGGACTTGTTCTAACAGTAAGGCAGCAATTAAAGAGAGCAGGCTCATGGCTTCAAAGGGGCATCAGACTTGGATGGGAGAAAGATACCACAGGCGCATGACCATAAGAAATGCGCGGCCACCCAACTTCCACAAAATCAAAACCGATAGTCCACGAAAGACACAAAAAGCACGAAAAATGGTTACCTGATGAATGGGCAGTCGTTCGTGTATTTCGTGTTTTTGCGAGCTTTCGCACAAGTGCGAAATGCCTGCCCACCCCACTTCATGGACTAGATCAAGCGATCATGCCCGCAGCCACCGTGTTATTCGTCGCTTCGTCGATAACAATGAAACTGCCTGTTGCGCGGTCGGTGGTGTAGCTATCAAACACTAAAGGCTGCTGAATTTTGATACCGACACGCACGATGTCGTTCATGTTGACCTCCGGGTTGGCGTGTTTTTCCAACGTATTCACATCCACGCGGTAGTCGATGCTGGAGAACAGACACTTCGCTGTGCGTGTGGTGTGCTTGACGAGGTATTTGCGATTCTTGTCCAGCGGCGCTTCCGACAACCAGCACATCATGGCTTCGAATGCCTTCTCTACTTTAGGTGGATTCGCACTCGCTTTGACGAACATGTCGCCGCGTGAGATGTCGATCTCGTCTGCCAAGGTGATGGTGACGGATTGCGGAGCGAAAGCAGTCTGTAGCTTACCGTCGTAGGTGACGATCTCTTTGACCTTGGTGCTGCGGCCTGAAGGCAGGATGGTGACTTCGTCGCCCACCGATACTTCACCCGCTTCGATACGCCCAGCGAAACCACGGAAGTCGTGATGCTCTTCACTCTGAGGACGGCACACCCACTGCACGGGGAAGCGGAAGTCGCTGGTGTTCACGTCGTGGTCGATCTCGACCTTCTCCAACAATTCGAGCAATGCGGGGCCTTTGTACCAAGCCAGATTTTCACCACGATCGACGACCATATCGCCCACCAACGCAGACATCGGGATGCAGGTCACGTCATGCAGATTCAGTTGCGCTGCGAATGCTTTGTATTCGGTGACGATCTCGTCGAAGCGTGCTTGCGAGTAGTCCACCATATCCATCTTATTCACGGCCAACACTATGTGCGGCACACCGACCAGACTAGCTAGATAAGTATGGCGACGCGTCTGCACCAACACGCCTCGACGTGCATCGATGAGGATGACGACGAGGTTGGCAGTCGAAGCTGCCGTCACCATGTTGCGGGTGTACTGCTCGTGACCGGGGGTGTCGCCGATGATGAACTTGCGTTTGGGAGTAGCGAAATAACGATAAGCGACGTCGATGGTGATGCCCTGCTCGCGCTCGGCTTGCAGACCATCGGTAAGTAAAGATAAGTCAACAGCGTCCATGCCGCGCTTCTCGCTGGTTTTTGAGATGGCGGAGAACTGATCTTCAAAAATAGATTTTGAATCATGCAGCAAGCGCCCGATGAGTGTGCTCTTGCCGTCATCGACAGAGCCAGCGGTGATGAAACGTAGTAGTTGTGTGGTGGTGTTCATATCTATTTCCTCAAATCGTTCAGCTTCGTCATTCCCGCGAAAGCAGGAATCCAGCTATACAAATATTCCCCGCAACGCGGTACAAAATCAAAAGTGCGTTTTAAATAAAACCACTGGATTCCCGCTTTCGCGGGAATGACTGTTTAGAAGTACCCTTCCTTCTTTCGCAATTCCATCGACGCATCCGAAGTCTGATCGTCCATGCGGGTCGCGCCGCGTTCGGTGATGCGCGAAGTCGCGGTCTCTTCAATAATTTCATCCACGGTGCGCGCGTTCGATTCCACGGGAGCGGTACAGGTCACGTCGCCCACGGTGCGGAAACGTACCGTAACCACTTCCACTTTTTCGCCTGTCTTGGGTTGCACCAAATCTGAAATCGGCACCAACATGCCATTGCGGCGAATCACTTCACGCTCATGCGCATAGTAGATGCTCGGGATATGCAGTTTTTCGCGACCTATGTATTGCCAGATGTCCATCTCGGTCCAGTTGCTAATGGGGAACACGCGGATGTTCTCGCCTGGATGCACGCGAGTGTTGTAGGTGTCCCACAACTCTGGACGTTGATTCTTTGGATCCCACTGACCGAACTCGTCGCGGAAGGAGAAGATGCGTTCCTTGGCACGTGCCTTCTCTTCGTCACGTCGCGCACCGCCCATGCAGGCATCAAAACCAAACTCAGCGATGGTCTCCAACAAGGTTACCGATTGGAACGGGTTGCGTGGCTTGCTCTCGTCTTTAATGACGATAGTGCCGCGTTTGATGGAGTCTTCCAGTGAACGCACGATGAGCCGCTCGCCCAAGTCGGCGGCAAGTTTGTCGCGTGTCGCAATTACTTCGGGGAAGTTGTGTTCGGTGTCGATATGCACCAGCGGGAACGGAAATTTCGCGGGGCGAAATGCCTTCTCGGCCAAGCGTAGCATGACGATGGAGTCCTTACCGCCCGAGAACAGCAACGCCGGATTCTTACATTCCGCCGCGACCTCACGCATGATGTGGATGGATTCGCTCTCTAGCGCGTCTAAATGGGATAGTGTGTGTTTGCTCATTTTCTTTTCTCTTCTCTATTTTCGATGCTTATTTTTTTGCGCTGAATTTCAATAATGAGGTCTTGCCTACATGCAAGCCACATTCTTTATTCTGTGGATCCTCCCACCACCAACGTCCAGCGCGGATATCTTCACCGGGGGTGATGGCTCGCGTACAAGGCGCACAACCAATGCTGGGGTAGAACTGATCTTGGAGCACATTATACGGAACGTCGTTCACTTTGATATATTTCCATACTTCCGCATCCGTCCAATCCAGCAAGGGGTTGAACTTCTGCAGGCCATGATCAGCATCGAACGACGACACTTCCAAGCTGCCGCGCGTCACCGCTTGTTCACGTCGCATACCGGTGATCCACGCCTTCTTGCCCGCCAAGGCGCGCTTCAACGGTTGCACTTTGCGCACATTGCAGCAGGCTTTGCGATTGTCCACGCTGTCATAAAAGCCGTTCACACCATGCTGTGCCACATACGCTTCGACTTGGGCCGCATCTGGATAGAACACATTCAGAGACACGCTGTAACGCTCGCGCACCTTCTGCATCAGGTCGTAGGTCTCTTGCGGCAAACGCCCCGTGTCCAGACTGAACATGCTGATGTCGGGTTGATGCTTGGCAATAAGGTCGGTCAGCACCATGTCCTCTGCGCCTAAGCTGTTCGCGAAAGTCACAGGCGCGAACTCACGCGCAGCCTGTTGCAACACGGCGATGGTTTGCGCGATCTTGGTCTGCAGGTCACTCATCATCAAGCTCCTCGTTGCACGCGACGGAACAGGGGCTGCGCCTCGTCGGTCGATGCTTGGTAGGTGATAGAAAAATCCTTCAGGCTCTTCAATGCCTCGTGGATGTCTTTGTCGGCACGCACCGCGAAGGCATCAAAACCTGCACGTTGCATGTAGAACAACTGGTCACGCAGCACGTCTCCGACGGCGCGCAACTCACCGCGATAGCCTGCACGGTTACGCAGACGATAGGCGATGGTGTAACCACGTCCGTCTCCGATCTTAGGGAAGTCCACCGCGATGACAGAGAACTTCACCACATCGTCTTGCAAGTCTTCTACGCGCTCATCGCTGGCGAACCACACGCCAATATCGGCGCGATGCAGCAAAACTGTTTTTTGCGCCAACCAGACTTTCAGCGGCACGAGTGTCTTGCCCACAGGGACGACAAGCGTCTCTGCGGCATCGCCTTCTTGCAAGCGCAACACGCTCCAGTCGTCATTCACAACCGTATTATTTTTTATGATCTGCATGATGGCCTCATTCAAAAACGGGGTGAATATAGAGGTGTGTCATATGGTGTGCCTTGCGCCAGCAGTTCGTAATCAGGCATCTGCAACTTGGCTTCTTCCGGTACAGGCGTGGCATACACGAATTCCTTAAATGGATCGGGACCGACACGACGCAGCGTGTCGATGAAACGTTCACCTTCGTCACGCTTGGCGACATAGACCTGCAACAGACGCGAGATGACTTCGGGGATCTGCGCGAAGGAGAACGAGCGTCCGATGACCTTGCCGATATTGGCAGGGCTACCTTTGTTGCCACCGATGGTGATCTGATACCACTCCTCGCCCGACTTATCCACGCCGAGGATGCCGATATGTCCGACGTGATGGTGTCCACAGGCGTTGATGCAACCGGAGATGTTCAGGTCGATGTCGCCGATGTCGTGCAAGTAATCAAGGTCGTCGAAGCGCTCGTCGATGGCTTTTGCCAGCGTGATGGAACGCGCATTCGCCAAGGTGCAATAGTCGCCACCGGGGCAGCAGATGATGTCAGTGAGCAGTCCGATGTTCGGCGTCGCCAAGCCACTCGCTTTGGCGGCTTCCCACAACGCGAACAGATCCGCTTGTTTGACGTCTGCCAGCACCAAGTTCTGCATGTGGGTGATGCGCAGTTCGCCGAAGCTGTATTTGTCCGCCAGATCAGCGACTGCATCCATCTGTGCCTCTGTCGCATCACCGGGGGCGATGCCTGCATTCTTCAAGGACAGCACGACCGAAGCGTAACCCGCGACCTTGCGTGGTTTGACGTTGCGCGCGACCCAGTTGCTGAATGCCTTGTTGTCAGACGGCAAGGCCACATCAGCCAATTTTTCGTAAGCAGGTGCGGTGAAGCACGCTGCGACACGATCCAACTCGGCTTGGTTAACGGTGCATGGACCGTCCTTGGTGAACTTCCAATCCTCTTCCACCTGACGACGAAACTCGTCAATACCGATGGCGTTCACCAATATCTTGATACGCGCCTTGTACAGATTGTCACGGCGGCCATATTCGTTGTACACGCGCACAATGGATTCGGCGTAAGTAAGGATATGCTGCCACGGGATGAAGGAGGCGATCTCGGTGCCGATGAAGGGCGTGCGCCCCAAGCCACCACCGACCAACACGCGGAATCCAACTTCGCCCTGTCCGTTCTTTACGGCTTGCAACCCGACATCGTTCACGGCGATGGCGGCACGATCCGTGGTCGCCCCTGTGATGGAGAACTTGAACTTACGTGGCAGGAAACCGAACTCGGGATGGAAGGTGCTCCATTGACGCAGGATCTCGGCGTACGGACGCGGGTCAATAATTTCGTCACGCGCGACACCCGCGAATTCGTCGCTGGTGGTGTTGCGGATGCAGTTGCCTGATGTCTGGTTGGCGTGCATCTCGACGGTCGCCAAGTCGGCGAGGATGTCCGGCGCATCTTGTAATTTGAGCCAGTTGAACTGGATGTTCTGGCGCGTGGTGAAGTGCCCATAGCCACGGTCATACTTGCGCGCGATGTGCGCGAACATGCGCATCTGGTCTGCGCTGAGCATGCCGTAGGGCACCGCGATACGCATCATGTAGGCATGGATCTGCATGTACAGGCCGTTCTGCAAACGCAGGATGCGGAACTCGTCTTCTGCCAGTTCACCCGACAAACGGCGACGCACCTGATCCCGGAACTGCGCGACGCGTTCTGCGGTGATCTGATGATCGAATTGATCGTAGCGATACATTATTTCGCCTCGGAAGAATAGCTTTTAGAGACAGGCAGCAATTGTGCAGCAGCCAAGGGGAACTTCGCCCCATAAGCCAAGATGTGCGCCACATCGGCATCCTCATCGTGACGCAAGGCGGCGCCGATGTAGGCATATTCGCCTTCTTGACCGATGACCACACCGATGCGTCCGCCGCAGCCGTTGAACCAGCTCACTGATTTGGGTTTGTTCTCTTGGTTCGCGCTCATGACTTCACCTTGTTTAGTAGAACACCAACTTCAATCCAATGATGAGCAACATCGTTGCCAACAATTGACGCAATACTTTTTCTGGAACACGCGCACTCAAGTGGCTGCCAATGTAAATGCCGGGCAACGAACCCAGCAACAGGCTGCCAAGCAATATGAAATCAACCGTACCCATCGCCATATGCCCCAACCCTGCAACGGCGGTGAGCGGCACCGCATGCACGATGTCTGTGCCCACCACCTTCACAGCGGGGAGACGTGGGTATAAGAATAAGATTGCTACCGTGCCCAACACCCCCGCGCCAATAGATGAAATGGTCACCAATGCTCCCACTACCACACCCGTAATGACGGTAGCGGCAGGCAGGTAACGATGATGCAGCTCGTACACTGTGCCGTCATCACGTCGCGCAATTTTCTTAATCCAATCTTTGAACAGCAGCGCGGCCGCCGTCGCCAGCAGTGCCACACTCAATACACTGGTGACCAAACTACGCAACGTCTTTTCTTCCAGCGCCAGCACTTTGAGTAAAGTAATGGTGAGGATGGCGGCCGGAATACTACCCAGCGCCAACAACTTGACCACTTTCCAATCCACCGAACCTTTAACGGCATGTACCCAGCCGCCCATGCTTTTGGTGATGGAGGCATACAACAAGTCTGTGCCCACGGCAGTCGCAGGCGATACGCCGAAGAACAACACTAACAGCGGCGTCATCAACGAGCCGCCGCCCA
>JAGVFD010000048.1 GCA_020057805.1 Sideroxydans sp.
ATCTCAGGGTAGGTATTAAAGAAGTCCGGCTCTTCGATCAGGTCGCTCGCCTTCAACTCCAGAGACTGACCTGTTGCAGAAACGAGACGTTTTACCAGCGCGCCTTCGGGTAATTGTGGTGACAAACCCTCTGCCACTTGCACGACTCGCACGGCGTCATCCACCACCGCCATCTGCACCCCTATCCAAGGCTGCTTCAACGCGAACCATGCGGCACAGGCGGTCATCACCATGCTGAACAAGGTTAGCGCCAACAATGTGTAGGTGGGTCTTTTGTAAATCGACAACATCGCGCAATCACCCGTAATTTCAATGAGGCGACTTTAACAAAAGCAGGCGTTAAAGCTACCCCCGCGTTCGCGGGATTGTGCGAAGTGAATCAAGCCTTGAGAATCCACCCGCCTAGAAAAGCGTGCAATTCGACGACTACACCTTCTGCGCAAACTGACTTCTCACTCAATTTTTGGAGGTTGTAATGTCGAAAAACACGCTCATCAAATCTATCGCAACAGTACTTTTGGGGTGCAGCCTTGCTAGTTGTGGCGGCGGTGGAAGTTCAACTAGTGGTGGCACTACACCCGCAACTACAGCCAGCGTGTCGGGTACGGCACTAGGCGGACGATTTTTGAGTGGTCAGGTTTGTGCTTTTTCAATTGTAGGGGGTGTCAAAAGTAGCTCGCTGGGCTGTTCTACTATTGACCCAGTTTTATCTACGTATCAAATTATCGTCAGTAATTACACGGGGGAGGTGTTGTTAGAAATCGCCGGCAACGCCACCTATGATGACGAAGCCAACCCCAATGACAACATTACGGGCACACCCGTTGCAAACGGCAGCTTGCGATCTATCGCCACGGTCAGCGCAAATGGCATAGCCAGCGCCGCACTAACTCCATTTACTGAAGCCGCCATTCGTAGCGCAGGTAACTTAAATAAGGCTTCAGTTATTGCCGCCGCACAAACCCTTGCTGGCAATCTCAGCCTCAGCAGCCCGATTGATATATTTGCAACGCAGCCTTCTTTGGTTGCAACTACCGGCGCACAACTAGGTTACAAAGAAGCACTGCGCGCACTCTCGCAAATGCAATATGCCGCACCGGTTTATAACAACAATCTGGGCGGTTACATCGACTATGTTGTGCAAAACCAAAGCTCACTCAAAACACAACTGCAAACTCAATTGAACATTGGCCTAGCAGCAGATTGCGCAACCACCAACAATACGCTCACCTGTTCAGCTCCTGGAACAGTCGTACCTCCAGTTGTACCTCCAGTTGTACCTCCAGTTGCGACAGGGTCTGGTTTTGCAGCACTTAACCTTTGCCCGGCCAATTCATGTCGCGTACCTGCGCTAACGGGCGGCATTACGCCTACGTTGCCTTCGCCGCTACCAACCCTCACAAGATTGGTTGGCACCGATCCTTCTGCCAGTATTGCTACCGCTTGGGCAAGCGCATCTGCCTCCATGAAAACGCAAATTTTTGGTAATCGCTTGGTGACTAAAGCCGATGTGAAGGTGAAATACCAAGTACAAACTGGCCAATTCTTTCTCAACGAAAACTACAAATACTCAACGACCGAAAAGAATGCCAGCGGTCTGGCTGTAGGGTACAGCGAGTACGACATGGGGGCAGATAAGCTCGCTTTTACGGCAGATGACGTTCGCCTATCGCACACCATCCCCATGACGGATATGCCCGCATCAGCCACCCCTAGTGGTGCGTGTTTTGACCATCCGGGTGCGGATGCCACTTGGGGCACAGCTGACGACAGCAATCCTGGGACAAGCTGCCCCAACGCAAGAAGTACTACGTTGACGGGTTTGCTGGGGGATGATGGGGCGGGGCATAAAATTGGTATCCCAAGTTTAAATCCCGGAGTAGATAGAATCTTCTTTACTGCAGATGACACCTCAACAGGGTGGAGTTTTATTTCTGTGAATGCAGGGGGATTTACAACCCAAATGACCCAATACAGCGGTGTACCTAGCGGAGTAAATGCTATTTTGAATTACACCGTGTACAGCCTAAATGCCAGTGGTGAACGATTGGGAACAGTCATATACAACGCCCCTGGTATTGATGGTGTTTGGTTCACCGCAGACGACGTACCTTTCTCTGCCAACTTGAGTGTTATCAGCGGTGCTCAATTGACACATTCAGCGAACTATCAAAATGCCGGGGCTGACGGCGTCTGGTTCACGGCGGATGATGCTCCGACTAGCTGGAACTATTATTCTTACGATGCAGCAGGTAACCATCAATTAAGTGCATATCATTCCAACCAAGGGGCGGATGGCACTTGGTTCACTGCGGATGATGTTGCTAGTGCCAGTTTGGCGGTCTCCTACAACGCAGGAAAGGCAATGGTCGCTGGGGGGCTATCTGGAATGGGTGCGGATGGTAAGTGGCTCACCGCAGACGACTTGATGCCAACAGGCTATACCTTGAGTGTCTATCAAACGCCGTTATTCAGCCAAACGCTCGGCTCACTGCCACTCCAAACCTTAAGCGTTCTCCAAACCTTAAGCATTCCTTTTACGGGCAAAGGGGCAGATGGCGTGTGGTTCACCGCTGACGACGTACCTGCCGCCGCCTATTGGGCAAGAACTTATGATGCCAACGGCTTTAAAACGGGGGAGTTCACTTTCACTGGCGTGGGGGCGGATGGTCAAGCGCTTACTGCGGATGACACGGTGAGTCCTTATATGATTCTAAAATGGGATGCCAGCGGTAAAGTAGTTAGAAGGGTGGATGGCACACAAGGCGCAGATGGCATTGCATTTACAGGTGACGACGTGCCCTATGGCTACTCTGTGCTTGGCGATAATAAAGTGAATGGTACGGGTGTCGTTACAAGCATTAACTACGGTGGCCGAGGGGCTGATTTAACGTGGTTCACGGCAGATGACACGCTAACGTTATCTTCAAATGCCTTTGCTAAATACAACTATGTATCCGGCGTAATTAACAGCTTGAGTGCTTACAGTGGCATGGGTGCAGATGGTCAGCCTTTTACAGCGGATGATGTACTCACTTATTACTCGACAGGTATCTACGATGCACAAGGCAATATGTGTATTTATTCGGGTGCAGGTGTGGATGGTATTTGGCGTACAGCAGATGATCCAATTATGAGTTGTGATCATCAGGTGCTAGACGCTCAGGGAAGAGTGATCACAAGCTATGTTATCTACGCTGCGGGCACCGATGGTGTGTGGGGAACTGCGGATGATGATGCCCGTGGTGGTTACTATAAACACAGTTATGCCAATCCCAATTTCACGAGCAAGGCTCAAATGAGTGCAGGGGCTGACTTCCTAATAGGCACAGCAGATGACGGCCCAATTCCTGCTGGTCGCAATGACATTCGTTCGGATGGCTATGCCATTAATTTCAGCGCAGGAGCTGACGGCGTGTGGTTCACGGCAGATGATGTGGCTAATTCAGTAAGCTACAACTCGGATATATCTACTGGTGCAGGCCGCACAATAAGGGCGGGTATCCTTTCAACGTTTAGTAATCAAGGAGGCGTTTGCTGTGGGGTTGATGCACTTGTCGGAACTG
The DNA here is from genome assembly GCA_020057805.1 of Sideroxydans sp. Classification (GTDB taxonomy): domain Bacteria; phylum Pseudomonadota; class Gammaproteobacteria; order Burkholderiales; family Gallionellaceae; genus Sideroxyarcus. The sequence goes on from JAGVFD010000048.1 coordinate 3,567, forward strand.
CCGATGATTTTAGTAGTTGGACTGAAGACTCTCGGGACGCGGCTGGACAACCCGTATCCTACATTCAATACGGCGGAAACGGTGGCGGGGGGCCAGGCATTATCCCGCCCGCAATTGGTGCGGATGGCATTTGGTTCACTGCCGATGACGAAATCACACAAGCCACTTATCGCGACCGTGTTTGGCCATAATCTTTTAGGTGGCATAAGCACTATTTAGAAACAAAACCGCCCGCCTTTGCGGGCGGTTTTGTTTTTATAAACCTGACGATTTTGTATCTGTTGCAATAAAGCAAATTCACGACCCCTACCCCCGCGTTCGCGGGATTGTGCGAACCACCTCACTCCGTGAGAATCCACAGAAGTGGCCTCGTAAATTCGGACAGTCTTATAAGTGGTAGCCTTGCTCAACCCAAGCTGTGCAGGTCACGGCCAACAGAGGAGCAAGCGCA
>JAGVFD010000077.1 GCA_020057805.1 Sideroxydans sp.
ATGCGATAGTGACGGGCATCGAGTGCGCCTGTGATGCGCCGAATCGCGCCGCCTTTGCCGCCCGCATCTGACCCCTCAAACACGGCGATGACAGAGATTTTTTTGAACTTGGGATCGCGTGTGAGCAGGTTGAGCTTGCCCTGATATTTTTCCAACTCGACGTCGAATTTTTTGTCGGCAATTTTCTGCGACATATCCAACTTATCCAATACATCAAGTTCATCAATGGCAATTTGCAGAGGCGCAACTTTTGTCACGTTGGCTTTTACAGAAGTCGCTGCCAAGCGTTTGCGCAGGGCGTCCAATAGGGTCTTGCCAACCGTCAAACTACGATAACGCGCATCAGCCCCTTCCACTACAATCCACGGGGCTTCTGCGGTGCTGGTTTCGCGCAAAGTGTGCTCGGAAACTTTGCGAAATTTGTCGTATAGCGCGTAGCGCTCCCAATCAAATTTGGTCACCCGCCAACGGGTATCCGCATCTTTTTCCAGCGCTTTGAGGCGTTTTTTCTGCGCCTCTTTAGAAAGGTGAAACCAAAATTTCAACACCAACGCGCCTTCATCCGTGAGCAACTTTTCCATGCGATTGATTTGTTCGATGTGTTGCGCCAGTTGCGCTGCGCTGCTCTTTTTCAACACGCGTTGCACGATGGGGGCGGTGTACCACGAGCCAAAAAACACACCCACTTTCCCCTTGGGCGGCAGGGCGCGCCAAAAGCGCCACATGGGCGGACGTTCACGTTCTTCGTCCGACATTTCACCTGTGGCATGCACTTGGATATAACGCGGATCCATCCACTCGTTAAGTAAATTGACCGTCTCACCTTTACCTGCGCCATCCACACCGCCAATCAAAATGATGACCGGAAATTTAGCCTTCTGCGCCAAATCAAACTGCGCATTCAATAAGGCCTCGCGTAGTTTTGGCTCTTCTGCTTTATAGGTGGCTTTGTCTATTTTGTGTCCGAGTTCAGCTGATTCAAACATGATGCGCTCCTTGAATAATCACAAACTATCGGGTGCAATGGCCAGCCGTAAATTGGTCTGAAAGTCGCCTTCACTGGTGTGCCGACTCAACCACCACACAGCCCCTTTTTTCACACTAAAACTTCCATTTGAATTGGCCAGCAAGAGCGCGGCGATTTGCCCTAGTGTGGGTTGATGTCCCACTACCAGCACGGTGCAATCTAAATCTGGCCAACCCACTGCCTCTAAAATTTCTTGCGCAGTCGCCCCCGGCGCCAAGGCTTCTTCCGTATGGAAATGCTTGGTTAGGGCTTGTGCAGTCTGTTGGGTGCGCTGTGCAGGACTCACCAAAATGCGTGTGTCTTCAGGGATGCGTGCACGTAGAAAAGTCGCCATTTTGGCGGCTTGTTTATGGCCTTTATTGGTCAACTCTCGGGCTAAATCAGGTACTCCATCGTGCGCTTCTGCATGTCGCCATAGGATTAATTCCATGATCATTCCCCTTGCAAATATGACAGTCGAGTTCGTAGGTTATACCGTATATACTGTTTTTGCCACACTCAAATTAGGGAGATAAATCATGGTCACACGCGCAACACGTACTCCAAGTAAAACCACCCCCACTCGCAAGCCCGCCGTCGCAAAAGTGGCGGCAAAAGTGACTCCTGAAAAAAGCGTCACAAAAGTGAGCGCGCCCAGCATGGCAATCAAGCCACCTAAAAAGCACAAGAAGGAAAAGAAGGACAGCGGCAAACTGAAAGTGGTACGCGACAGTTTTACCATGCCGCAAAATGATTACGAGTTAATCGCTTCGTTGAAACAAAAAGCATTAAGTGATGGGATGCATGTCAAGAAGAGCGAGCTATTACGTGCGGGATTGCGTTTGCTTGCCACGGCAAGCCCTGCTCAATTGAAAAAATCGCTTACCGATTTAGAAATTATTAAAACGGGCCGGCCAAAGAAGAATTAGTCGGCTTCGTCTTCTAATTTAGATTGGCCTAACATGTCGACAAGTGCCGCTTGCGCACAAATTTGTGCGCCGCGTGTACTGGTTTTGCGATGCCAGAAGCCGTTGCAGTCCATCTCCCACGCTTGGCAGTTGTCTTTCAGATAAATTTTCAAGCCTTCATCCAGCACGCGTTTTTTCAGCTTCGCATCCAACAAAGGGAAGCACGCTTCGATACGGCGGAAGAAGTTTCTGTCCATCCAATCCGCACTGGCGAGATAGACGTCGTGCTGCATCTCATTGCGGAAATAAAAGATGCGCGAATGTTCCAAAAAGCGTCCGATGATGGAACGCACCGTGATGTTCTCCGACAAGCCTTTCACCCCAGGACGCAAACCACATACGCCACGCACGATGAGATCAATTTTCACGCCCGCTTGCGAGGCTTCATAAAGCGCCATGATCGTTTCGGGTTCAAGTAAAGCATTCATCTTGGCGATGATGTGTCCGCGCTTACCCGCCTTGGCAATTTTGGTTTCGTTACGGATGGACTCCAACACTTTGCTGTGCAGGGTGAATGGCGATTGCCACAGATGGTTGAGCTTCTTCGCTTTGCCCAAGCCGGTGAGCTGCGTGAATATCTCATTCACATCCACGCAGACCTCTTCGTTGCAGGTGAACAAACCAAAGTCGGTGTAAAGCTTGGCGGTGCGCGGATGGTAATTGCCTGTTCCAAGGTGTACGTAACGATGTAATTTTTTGCCTTCGCGGCGCACCACCATGAGCATCTTGGCGTGCGTTTTGTGTCCCACCACGCCATACACCACATGCGCGCCCACGGCTTCCAAGCGCCCTGCCCAGTTGATGTTGGCTTCTTCGTCAAAGCGCGCCAGCAACTCCACCACCACCGTCACTTCTTTGCCCTGCTGGGCGGCGCTGATAAGCGCTTCCATCAAGGCAGAATCTGCCCCCGTGCGATACACCGTTTGCTTGATGGCAACCACGTCGGGGTCGTTAGCGGCCTGCTGAATAAAATCAATGACGGGTTTGAACGCTTGGTAAGGGTGATGTAGCAACACATCGCCCTTGCGAATTGCTTTGAACATGTCCGCACCCTTCTTTTGAATGAGCGCGGGCACGCCCGGTACAAAGGGAGGGAATTTCAAATCAGGGCGCGGCACTTGGCCAGGGATGCCCATGAGACGCACTAAATTAACTGGGCCATGCACGCGAAATAAGTCTTCTGGCTTCAGCTCAAATTGGCGCAATAAAAAGTTGGCTAATTCGGGTGGGCAGTTGTCCGCCACTTCCAGCCGCACTGCGTCTCCAAAGTGGCGTTGCGGTAACTCGCCTTGCAAGCTGACGCGTAAGTTTTTGACTTCTTCTTCATCCACGAACAGGTCGCTGTTACGTGTTACGCGGAATTGGTAACAGCCCAACACGTCCATGCCGGCAAATAACTCGCCCACATGCGCGTGAATGATGGAAGAGAGAAATACGAATGCATGCGCACAGCCGGCAATTTCTGGTGGCATCGGGATGGCGCGCGGCAACACACGCGGCGCTTGCACAATGGCCTTGGCGGAGTTGCGTCCAAAGGCGTCTTTGCCTTGTAACTCAACCACAAAGTTCAAACTCTTGTTCACCACACGCGGGAAAGGGTGCGAAGGATCAAGCCCGATGGGCGTCAACACAGGCATGACTTCGTTCAGGAAAAATGCTTTTACCCAAGCTTGCTGCGCAGCATTCCAGTGGGTACGGCGGATGAATTTAATGCCTTGCGCGGCGAGCGCAGGTACCAGTTCTTTGTTGAATAACTCGTACTGACGCGAGATAAGTTGGTGGGTGGGTGCAAATAGCCGCTTGAGAATCTGCGACGCTTCTAGCCCATCCGGCCCTGCGGCGATACCGCCTAGTTTGATTTGCTCTTTCAGCCCCGCAACGCGAATTTCAAAGAACTCATCCAGATTGCTACTCACGATGCACAGGTAGGTCAGGCGCTCCAGCAACGGTACGCTGGCATCCTCTGCTTGTGCCAATACGCGACGATTGAACTCCAGCAAGCTGAGTTCGCGATTGAGAAAGTTTTGCGCTGAATAAGTTTTAGCCAACTGCGTCGAACTGCTTAAGCCTTCGGTGGAACGTAGCCCTCTGGCATCTGCGTTCCCGCCCCGAAGAAGTAGCTCTCCATTTGTTGCGCTAGATATTGGCGTGCTTTTAGATCGGCCAGGTTTAGGCGGTTCTCGTTCACCAACATCGTCTGAAATTTTATCCAACCTTGCCATGCTTCTTTCGATACGTTGTCGTAAATACGTTGCCCAAGCACGCCGGGATACATCGGTCTATCCAAACCTTCTGCTTCACGACCCAATTTCACACACTGCACCATTCTTGCCATTTGCTTCTCCATTGATAGATTAACGACTGATTGTTACACGCCTATTAAAAACCAACTCGTCCACGAAAATCACGAACGGTACGAAAACAAACAAGGCTTACACTTCTGAGACAGCACTTCTTTCGTGTTTTTTGTGTGTTTCGTGGACATCTGTTTTATAGGTTAATTTGTTTCTCTCACTTCAGATTCTTTACAAACACCTTGGACCGACGCTGGTAGTTATACAGCGCCTTCTTCTCTTTTGGCAGTTGATCGACATCCGCCTCTTTGAATTCGCGCTCGACAAACCAATGCGCGGTGCGCGTAGTGAGCACGAATAACTTCTTCATCTTCTGCGATTTCGCCAGGCTGCTCATGTGATTCAAGATGGCCTCGCCGTAACCTCGGTCACGGCATTGCACATCCACCGCTAGACAAGCCAGTTCCGCCGAGGCCTCGTTGGGGAACGGATACAAAGCCGCACAACCGACGATGCGATGGTCATGTTCTAACACCTCGAAACGCGCAATCTCGCGTTCCAGCAGCTCACGCGAGCGGCGCACCAAGATGCCATCTTCTTCCAATGGGCGCAGCAATTGGATGATGCCCCCCACGTCTTCGATCGTCGCGGCACGCAAGGTGTTGAGCGTGGACTCCACCACCATGGTGCCGATGCCTTCATCGCTAAATAACTCTTGCAGCAACGCGCCGTCAGTATGCCGACTGATGAGGTGAGTGCGCGCCACGCCCGCTTCGCAGGCCCGCACCGCACAGGGTAAAAATAAATTTACGTCATCCGCCAGCTTGGTTTTTTTATTCAGCACATCCTGCGCTTGCGCGATGGTGAGCTCTTTAGCCAGCTTGCCTTTTTTGTCTTGCACACCATCGGTATCCATCATAAATACTAGCTTGTCCGCATCCAGCGCGATGGCGGTGGCGGTGGCGATGTCTTCCAACGTAAGGTTGAACACCTCGCCCGTAGGCGAATAGCCCAGTGGCGACAACAGCACCACTTCGCCAAATTCCATGCGGTCGCGCAACGCAGCCACATCCACTTTGCGCACCGTACCCGTATGTTGCAAGTCAACGCCATTGATTACGCCAATGGGTTGCGCGGTAATGAAATTGCCGCCCGCCACGCGAATGTCGGCGTTGGCCATCGGTGAATTGGCCAAGCCCATCGACAGTAGCGCTTCAATTTCTACCCGCGTACGCCCCACCGCTTCTTTCACGCATTGCATGGTGTCGGCATCGGTCAGACGGATGCCAAGGTGATAACTATCGGCCAAGTTATTTTTGGCTAGATGTTGCTCAATTTGCGGGCGCGCTCCGTGCACTAACACCAAGCGAATACCCAGTGCGGCCAACAAATTAAAGTCATGCGTCAGCTCCACAAACTTGCCATCCGCCACCACTTCACCGCCGAATGCGATGACGAATGTCTTACCGCGAAAAGCGTTGATATAGGGCGCGACGGAACGAAACCACGCAACGAAATCTACAGGGGGGTTTGCAACAGGCATGTCATTCCTTTCAGATTATTGCGCCATCTTAATGGCTAATGCTCATCACACAAGAACGCTTCAATTAAAGTCTCCCCACAGGGTTTGAATAGCAGTGATGCCAGCCAAGGCCGCCGTTTCGGTGCGCAATACGCGCGGCCCTAAACGGATGGGCACAAAACCCGCGTGTTGCGCCATCAATGCCTCGTCGTTACTAAAACCGCCTTCTGGGCCGATTAGCAACGTCACGTCACCCTTGAGCGCAGCGTATTCTTTCAGTGCCACTGCGCCTTCGGGCAACAAAATAAATTTGCTGTGTTTCACGTCACGTTGCGAGACAAGCCATACAGCCAGCTCTTGCGGCGCAAAAATGCCGGGTAAGGTGTTGCGTCCGCATTGTTCACACGCAGCAATGGTGACGCCCTGCCAGTGACTGCTACGTTTTTCCGCGCGCGTCTCGGATAATTTAGCCACGCTGCGCTGTGTTTGTACCGCTTGAATGCTATTCACCCCCAACTCGGTGGCTTTTTGCATCACCCAGTCCATCTTGTCGCTGGTGCTCATGGCTTGTGCCAAATGAATGCGCAGGTTGGAAGAACTGGTGTCGAGTACGGTTTGTAAATTGCCCAACAACACATGCTTGCCATTGATGGCATGGATGGTGGCATCCAGCGCATTGCCTAATCCGTCAAATATCTGCACCGCATCGCCCACGCGCAAACGCAAAACACGGCTTGCATGATGCGCCGCATCGGGAGGCAGTTCCGCGTTGGTGCTAAAGGGTAACGGCGGCGGGCAATAGAAACGGGGAGCAGACATGGTCGGATAAGGGCAATAGGAACGGGCGTGATAATATAACGAGGATAAAAACTGCGTTGAAATTTGGGAGAAAAAGTATGGTTAGCCTGCACCCCCCTGTTTGTGATTTTGGCTGGAAAGCACGTCCGTTTGACCTATTAGGCGTGGATGGCAAGCGCTACACTTTAGACAATGCGCGCGGCAAAAATGGACTGCTAGTGATGTTTATCTGCAACCATTGCCCGTACGTTAAATCTATCCGCGAGCGCATCGTGCGGGACGTGAGAGAACTACAACAACACGGCATCAATAGCATCGCCATCATGTCCAACGATCCTGCGGATTACGCGGAAGATAGCTTCGACAATATGCAGCTTATCGCCCAGCAATACGCCTATCCCTTCCCGTATGTAATCGACACCACGCAACAAATCGCCAAAGATTATGACGCGGTGTGTACGCCTGATTTCTTCGGTTTCAATGCCAATATGGAGCTGCAATATCGCGGTCGTTTAGATGCTTCCCGCAAAGAAGCTGTGCCCGATGCGTCACGTGATTTATTCAATGCCATGCTGCAAGTGGCAGAAACAGGGCAAGGCCCGCGTGAACAAATCGCCAGCATGGGTTGCTCGATTAAATGGAAGGATGTCGCATGAAGATTTTGATTTTAGGGGCGGGCCAAGTGGGTTCAACAGTAGCTGAAAGCCTAGTGAATGAAGCGAACGACATCACCATTGTTGATGCGGACGGCGAAAAACTTCGATTACTGCAAGATCGTCTCGATTTACGCACGGTAGTGGGCAATGCGGCTCATCCTTCCGTTCTGGAACAGGCAGGTATCGCCGATGCGGACATGTTGCTCGCGGTGACACAGAGCGATGAAGTCAATCTAGTGGCCTGCAAATTAGCCGCCAGTTTGTACAACACCCCCACGCGCATTGCGCGCATTCGTTCTTCTGCCTATCTCAATCGCGACGAAGTGTTTAGCGCCGATAATTTTTGTGTGGATTACTCCATTTGCCCTGAACAAATTCTGACCGACTACATCACCAAATTGATTGAATTTCCCGAGGCTTTGCAGGTATTGGAGTTTGCCCACGGCAAAGTGTCTTTAGTGGCCGTGCGCGCATTCGAGGGGGGGCCGCTGGTGGGCAAGCCCTTAAGCTTTCTGCGCTCCCACATGCCGCAAGTCGAAACCCGTGTAGCGGCCATCTTCCGCAAAGACCGTGCCATCAGCCCTGAAGGCACAACGGTGATTGAAGAGGGCGATGAAATCTTTTTCATCGCTGCCAAGGAAAACATTCGTCGCGTATTGAAAGAAATGCGCCGCATGGACAAGCCCACCAAGCGCGTGATGATTGTGGGGGGCGGCAACATCGGCATGCGTCTCGCCAAAGCGTTGGAAAATGACTACCAAGTCAAACTTATCGAGTTCAACAAGAAATCCTGCGAACGACTCGCCAGCCAATTGAGTAAAACACTGGTGTTGCATGGTGATTGCAC
>JAGVFD010000047.1 GCA_020057805.1 Sideroxydans sp.
TTCTAGTGGCTGCCTGGGGATAATCACCAAGGCTTCAATATGTTGCAACTTAATTTTTGCTTTAACCTCAGGCGGCATCATGCTGATGGTCGCATTAATGCGATGCAAGCGCTCCAAATCCACCTCTAGCCCATCAATGAAAATACTATCCAGCGCATGACCTGCAATTTCTGCCAATGCAGGGTAACCGTCTATCTTGGCGCGCTTGTCATCCTGCTCGGATGCGCCATGCCCCACGCCCACCACCAACACGCGCTCTGCGCCCAAATGCAGCGCCGAACTAATTGGCGCAATTTGACGCATCGAACCATCACCAAAGTATTCACGATTGACATGCACGGCGGGAAACAAAAAGGGAATCGCGGAAGAGGCCAACATATGCTGGATACTAATTTGCGTAGGCAAACCGACACGCCGCGCACGCTTCCACGGCTCAATGCTGGAGGCGCCTTGGTAGAACGTAACCGAGTGCCCAGAACCATAGCCCGATGCAGTGACGCTCAAGGCATGTAGCAGCCCATCATCAATGGCGGTTTGAATCAACTCACAGGGCAAGGTACGCTCTAAAAAAGTACGCATAGGGCTGTTATCCAGCAACGACACCTGATCTAAACGCCGACTACCCAACACACTTAAAAACAAGCCCGCAATCCAACGTCCCGAATTATTCAACACGCCCAGCACATCTGAACGATAAATATCACTCACGCGCGCGTTGCTCCAAATGTTCAACATGAAACGCACCCCCTTGCGGAAGTGGCGTGCGTTCACCGCCAACGTGACTGCATTCAACGCACCTGCTGACGTGCCACACACCACATCAAACGGCATGTGCGAACGATACGGCATGAACTCCGCAATCGCTTTCAACACACCCACCTGATACGCCGCTCGTGCGCCGCCGCCGGTAAGAATCAAGCCAATTTTTTGTCGTTTCATAGGGCTGCGATTATCTCATTGCATCTAACAATCGTAATGCACTCAAGCCTATTGAGCGTGTACTGATTCCAGTGCGTCTTGCAAGGTATCTTGAGGTAATTCATTCAACAGTTCCGACAACATCTCGGCCGCTTGCACCGCATTTTTTTGTAACTTCGACGCATCCGCACGCGAAATCAATACCGCCGCCGCACCTGCTACTTTAAGCAAACCCGTGCGCTCGTTCATCAACATTTCAATCTCGGTACTCAACAATTCGATTTCTTGCTTATTCATGATTCACTCCTTGGTTACCACGCCCGCCACCGCCAGCGCGCTCATATTCACGATACGGCGCACCGTCGCGGTAGACGTCAAAATATGTGCTGATTTATTTGCCCCCAACAGTATGCCACCGATAGTCACGCCCTCACCTGCGGTCATCTTCAACAAATTGTAGGCGATGTTCGCTGCATCCAAATTAGGCATGATGAGCAGATTGGCGCAGCCCTTCAAATGCGAGTTAGGGAAAGTGGCGCTGCGCAATTCTTCCGACAGCGCCGCATCACCATGCATCTCGCCCTCCACCTCTAACTCAGGGGCGGTCTGCTCCAATATCTCACGCGCGCGGCTCATTTTGGTGGCGGATGCATTGTCATGACTACCGAAATTGGAGTGTGACAACAACGCCACTTTCGGCACTAAACCAAAGCGCCGCACCTGCGCGGCGGCCAACAAAGTCATCTCGGCGATCTGCTCCGCAGTCGGATCTAAATTTACATGCGTATCGCAGATGAACAAAGTGTGATTGGGCAACAGCAATAAATTCATCGCCGCATACACATTGCTGCCAGGGCTATGGCCCAGCACTTGGTCGATGTACAGCAAATGCATCAGCGGCTGAAATAGCGTGCCGCACAGCAAGGCATCTGCCTCCCCCATGCGCACCAACATCGCGGCGAGCAAGGTACTGCGTCTACGCATCTCACGCTCGGCGGTATCGAGCGTCACACCTTTGCGCTGAACCAAGCGATGGTATTCCGCACTGTATTCACGGTAACGCGGATCGCTTTCTGGGTTCACCAACTCAAAATCGACTCCCGCGCGAATACGCAGATTATGTTTGGCGATGCGCGCCTCCACCACCGCAGGACGCCCCACCAAGATAGGGAATGCCAAACCCTCGTCCACCACGGTTTGCACCGCATGGAGTACCCGCCAGTCCTCACCTTCGGCATACACCAAACGCTTGGGGGACTTTTTCGCCGCATCGAACACCGGCTTCATAATCATGTTCGACTGATACACAAAGCCATTCAAGCGCTCAAGGTAGGCCGGCATATCGGCGATAGGCCGCGTCGCCACGCCACTATCCATTGCGGCTTGTGCCACGGCGGGGGCGATACGCAAAATCAAACGCGGATCAAACGGTTTGGGAATCAAATTGTCTGGCCCAAAAGCCGCCATATCATTGCCATAGGTGGACGACACCACATCGGATTGCTCTGCCTGCGCCAACTCGGCAATGGCATGTACCGCCGCCAACTTCATCGCCTCGTTGATGGTCGATGCCCCCACATCCAACGCACCTCTAAAAATATACGGGAAGCACAACGCATTGTTCACTTGATTCGGATAGTCGGAACGACCCGTCGCCATAATCGCATCAGGACGTGCCGCCTTGGCTATCTCTGGCATGATTTCTGGCGTGGGATTAGCCAGCGCAAAAATGAGCGGGCGCGCCGCCATCTGCATCACCATCTCCGCCTTTAGCACATTGCCCGCTGACAGTCCGAGGAACACATCCGCATGCGCAATCACGTCGCCCAAAGTACGCGCTTGAATGTCTTTTGCGTAGCGCGCCTTGTTGTCGTCCATCTCCTCAACACGCCCGCTGTACACCACGCCCTTAATATCGGTAACGATGATGTTTTCCATCTTCACGCCGAGCGTGACCAACATATCTAAGCACGCCAAAGCCGCCGCACCTGCACCACTTGCCACCAATTTAATTTCGTCAA
>JAGVFD010000046.1 GCA_020057805.1 Sideroxydans sp.
CATGGGCTGGGGATACTTTCGGCTAGGACAATTTACCCAGAGCGTGGAATTTTTACAGCGCGCTTATGCGCAAGTGCAAGACGTGGAAATTGCTGCGCATTTGGGTGAGGCATTGTGGATGAGCGGCGACAAGCAGGCCGCGCAAAAAATTTGGACGGAAAGTTTGCGTGAAAATCCAGACAATGCGCCGCTGAAGGCATTGATGAAGCGCTACCTTCCTTAAGACCAAACCCCTCCAGCCTGCCCTTGTCAGGGGAGGAGCAGGCTTGGCTCTCCCCCTGACTGCGCCAAGATCGCCCGCAGGGCGAGCGTCAGGCGGCGTTCCCCTTGCGGGTGCAAGGGGGAGTTGGAGGGGGTGGGTTTAATGCATTATTTGGGTTTAATAACTGATATTTCTTGGAGTACTTATCAATGCGCGCATTACTCTTACTGCTGGTGTTTTTGACGGGCTGTGCTACGCAACAGCCGGTTGCGGTGCAACGCATGCCACAAGCGGATGTGCCATTTGCGTTTAGTGGGCGCATCGCGCTCAAGCAGGGCAGCAGCCGTGACGGTTCGGGTATTCGGTGGACGCATGGCGACACGGATGAAATTTTATTGTTGGGCCCGTTGGGTTACACCGCCGCCCGTATTTATCGCGACAGCCACGGCGCGACCTTGGAAGATGCCTACGGTAAAAAATATAGTGCGCCGGATGCTGAATCGTTGATGGAAAAAGCCGTGGGTTGGAGTTTGCCGCTGGAGGGCTTGAGCTATTGGATTAAGGCCACGCCTGCCCCGCAAGGAGAATCCGCCATTGAGCGCAATGCCGAGGGGCAAATCAATCGCATTTTGCAGCAAGGCTGGGAGTTGCGTTACGGGCGCTTCAATTCCAAACAAGCGAACGCCTTGCCACTGCAAATGCTCATGCTGCGTAACGGCGTGGAAGTCACCGTGCTGATTGATGAGTGGCAAGCACCGTGAATTCACTGACCTGTAGCGCCCCAGCCAAGCTCAATCTTTTTTTACACGTAGTGGGTCGACGTGCGGACGGTTATCACCTGTTGCAAACCCTGTTTCGTTTTATTGACCTGAACGACACCTTGCATTTCAACGTGCGTGCAGATGGCGTGGTGCGCCGCGTGAATGAAATTGAAGGCGTACCTGCGGATGCTGATTTAGTGGTGCGCGCCGCACGTTTATTGCAACGTGAAACAGGCAGCACGTTGGGCGTGGATATTCAAGTGGACAAGCGCATTCCTATGGGTGGCGGCTTGGGCGGTGGCAGTTCGGATGCGGCAACCACTTTACTGGCCTTGAATCGCCTGTGGAATTTGCATTTATCACGCGAAAAATTGATGGCTTTAGGGCTTACGTTAGGGGCGGATGTGCCGGTTTTTGTGTTCGGTGAGAATGCATTTGCCGAAGGGGTGGGAGAGCAGTTGCAGCCCTACACACTGCCCGCTGCGTGGTACGTCGTGCTGTGTCCGCCGGTGCATGTCCCCACCGCACAGATATTTTCTCATCCTGAATTGACACGAAATACGATTTCGATGACAATGCGCGCCCTTCCGAAAGGGGAACATTTTCGGGCGTGTCAAAACGTGGGGGAATTAAGGCTGGGGAATGATTTACAAGCCGTTGCGTGTGGCTTGTACCCTGAAGTAGCGGCCTATTTGGCATGGCTTGCAAAGTTTGCACCGGCATTAATGACAGGCTCTGGTGCATGTGTATTTGCCGAGTTTGCCACGGAAGCAGCAGCACAAGCGGTATGGAAAAAGTTGCCTAGTGGGATGCGCGGATTTGTCGCGCGGGGCTTACAGCAACATCCGCTAAAAGAGTTTGCCGCATAGATTTTTAGAGAAGTTGTTGAGTTGTATTTGCGTAAAACAACTTCTAACAGTTTTATTGGGGAGTCGCCAAGCGGTAAGGCAACGGGTTTTGATCCCGTCATTCGTAGGTTCGATCCCTACCTCCTCAGCCAGTTTATCTAAGGCGTTGTGGGCGTTAGCGCCGACATAAGCATCGAAAGGGTTATATGTCCGGCGACATGATGGTCTTCACAGGCAATGCCAATCCCAAATTAGCTGAAAGCGTTGCGCGTCATCTAGGTATCCATCTAGGGCGCGCTAACGTGAGCCGTTTTTCTGATGGCGAAGTCATGGTTGAAATCATGGAGCATGTGCGCGGAAAAGACGTGTTCATTCTGCAATCCACCTGCGCACCAACCAATGATCACTTGATGGAAATTATGGTCATGGTGGATGCGCTGCGCCGCGCTTCGGCTGCCCGCATCACCGCCGCCATCCCTTATTTTGGTTATGCCCGCCAAGATCGTCGTCCTCGTTCCGCTCGTGTAGCCATCACCGCTAAAGTAGTTGCTAACATGCTGACTGGCGTGGGTGTGGATCGTGTGCTGACCATGGACTTGCACTCCGACCAGATCCAAGGCTTCTTCGATATTCCCGTAGATAACGTGTACGCCAGCCCGATTTTGTTGTCGGATGTGTGGCGCAACAACTACAAAAACTTGATTGTGGTATCGCCAGACGTAGGCGGTGTAGTGCGCGCACGTGCGCTGGCCAAACAGC
>JAGVFD010000147.1 GCA_020057805.1 Sideroxydans sp.
TGATAATCTTTTTTGTATAGTAGACAAGTCTGCCATCGCCAGCTCAAGGTTTACCACTTCGGCATCACTCAAGGGCTCAATTTTGCCCGCAAGCGCGCCACGGCTTGGGTATGCAGTTGCGAGATGCGCGACTCACTCACCCCGAACACATCGCCGACTTCGCGCAGGTTCATCTCTTGCTCATAAATCATGCCCATCAACATGCGTTCACGTTCGGGCAGGCCTTCGATGGCATGACTTAACTCGGCTTTGAAACGTTCATCCTGCAAAATATCTAATGGGTCGGCATCGCTATCAAAGGCAAAGCGCTCGAAAAAATCGTGATCTCCATCATCATTAAAGTCTTCGTAATAAATCAGTTGCGCGCCGCGCGTTTCCTGCAATAGCTGTTGATAATCGGTGAGCGATACATCCAACGCTTTGGCGATTTCCGTTTCATTAGGCGGCCTGCCTAATTTTTGCTGCAACTGGCTAATCGCCGCTTCGATGCGCCGCATATCGCGCCGCAAACTGCGTGGCAACCAATCTGCCTGCCGCAGCTCATCTAGCATCGCGCCACGAATACGTTGCGTGGCGTAAGTTTCAAATTGCGCACCATGCAAATCATCAAAGCGTGTCGCCGCATCTAACAAACCAATCATGCCCGCTTGAATGATGTCGTCTATCTCTACGCTGTACGGCAACTTGGTCATCATCTGATGCGCGATTCTTTTCACTAGCGGTGCGTATTCACGCAAGCATTGTTCTTTGTCGATTGTTCCGTTAATGGTGTACATGATGTTTATGCCATTTCCATAGAGGACGCTTGCACAGCGCTTTGCCTCAACCAACTTTGCATCATGCAAGGTGCATCCATTGCGGCGACGTCTTCAGCCAACAAGACCTCACCTAATTTGCGTGCCAACTCAACGTATGCTTGGGCTGAGGGAGAGGCTGCAAATACCTCGACCACGGGCTTGTTCAATTGCGTGGCGCGCTGCTGTTTAGCGTCGAAGGGAACGTAGCCAAAATAGTCTAGCCGTATGCCCAAGTGGCGACGCGCCACCTTGTCCATGTTGTTGAACACGCTGCGCGCTTCTTGCTCGTGGGCTACTTTGGTCACCACGATTCTGAATTGCGCGCGGCCTTGCGCTAGCGTCATTTTCTTAATCAAGGCATAACTTTCGGTGATGCCTGTGGATGTGCCATCCACCACCAACAACATTATTGGTAAGCCTGTTGCCAAACTGGATGCGCCCGTTGCGCCTCCTGCCCACACCGCCGCATCCACCAGCAGCACATCGGCTTCGCTGCTTAATTCGATCAAAGCATTTTCCAAGCGCTGTTTCTCGGCGGCATCCAAACGAGACAAGGTTTTCATGGCGCGCGCAGCAGGCAACACCGAAAATTCGTGTTCACTGCGCACTACTTGATGCAACGCGCATCTTCCTTGGGCGACATCTAGCAAATCAAAATCCACGTAAGCGTTCAATCGACTGGCTGAATCCAGTGCGGGCGGATTTTCTTCCAGCACCATCACGCGTTTTCCAGAATGCGCGAGTGCGCTAGCCAGATTCGTGGTCAAGCTGCTACAGCCCATGCCCGCCTTGCTCGCCACAATGGAAATGAGCGCGCGCTGATCGCTTGCCAACAAACGACGCAAGCCATGCGCTTGGTCTGTTCCGTGTTCAAGCCGCATAAGCCACCCCACTTAATTGAGTGCCTGCCATGCCAGACATCATCACGGGGAAGTCCAACTCGGGCACGCTGAATGGCGATACTTTTTCCGTGTGTTTGAGGGCGCGATGCACCAGATATTCAGCATTCACCGGGTGCAAATCTTCTGGCACACGCTGACCATTGGCCATGTAGTGCATCACCAGGCGATGGCGTAGCACCACATCCAACACAGCCGCTGGATTAACGGCCTCATCCAACTTGGTGGCGATGCACCCAATCACTTTTTCGGCGTGATACAGGGTGGCGACTTCCTCTAAATTTTCACCGCTACAGGTGGCGTTCAACAGCAACAGCCGGCGCACGCCAGCGGTATCGAACATTTCATTTTGATTGGCGACGCGCTCATCGCGCTGACCCATCCCTACGGTGTCTATCAACACCAAATGTTTATGCCGCAAGGCAGCCAGCGTGAGTTGCAAATCATGCGTATCTTTCACCGCATGTACTGCCACACCGAGAATTTTGCCGAAAATTTTGAGCTGCTCGTATGCACCAATGCGATAACTATCCGTGGTCAATAAAGCCACTTTATCCGCGCCATAACGCACCACCGCACGCGCTGCCAATTTTGCAGTCGTGGTAGTTTTTCCCACACCGGTAGGGCCGATTAGCGCAACCACTCCGCCATTCGCCACCACATCATCAGCGTCACCTGCGACGCGCAAATTACGTTTTAGCACTTGCCGAATCCAAGCCTCGCCCTGCACTTCCCCCGCTGGCATTTTGCTGATGAGTTGCCGCGCTAACACCGAGCTAAAACCTGCACTCAACATTCTGCGCAACAACACAGCACGCTTGGGATCGCGCACCTGCACATCATTCCAAGACATGGCAGAGAGCTGTTGCTGCAACATGCTGTGCATGTTTTTAATCTCGCCCAAAATGCGCTCTTGATCTTTTGCATGAGTCGCCCCGATTGACTCCTCCTCTTTGGCCAGCGTCTTGCTGGGTGGAATGATGGCTTTAGGCATGAGCGCCTTGGGCAAAGAAGCCTGTGTCGCGGTTGCCTGATGCTTGCTTGCCAGTTGTTCCATGTCGGCGTTGGCCAAGGCGATAATTTCTACGCCTTGTGCCACCTTGCGGTTAGACAGAATGACGGCCTCGCCTCCCAATTCGGCGTGGATGTCGCGTAGCGCCTGACTGGCTGTGGGCGCGATGAATTTTTTAATGTTCATGCTTTACCTCCTACTGTGGCAGTGACGCGGATGGTTTTGAAATCCGGCACTTCATCATGCGAAATGACACGCAACTGGGGAA
>JAGVFD010000224.1 GCA_020057805.1 Sideroxydans sp.
AACTCAATTGCCATTTTTAGCCCCCTGTAAATTTCGACGATTTCTCACACTTGAAGCTATTCTAGCCCCATGGCAAGAAGCTGAATTGATGTTTATCAAAAAAATATTTCTCTCCTGCGTCTACTAAAAAAATGGGCGTAAGATGCGAAGCATTCTTCAACCTGTAAGGAAAGTGAATATGGCAAAAAAGAACGCGTTTTATGCTCAATCCGGCGGCGTCACTGCCGTCATCAATGCTTCAGCCTGTGGCGTCATCGAGACCGCACGCAAACACAAAGATAAAATCGGCAAGGTGTATGCAGGACGGAACGGCATCATCGGCGCGCTCACGGAAGACCTCATCGATACTAGCAAAGATTCCGCAAAATCCATCGCCGCCTTGCGCAGCACCCCCGCTGGCGCGTTTGGTTCGTGCCGCTTCAAATTAAAATCCGTCACCGAGAATCTGCGTGAATATGAACGCCTCATCGAAGTATTCAAAGCCCACAACATCGGCTATTTCTTCTACAACGGTGGCGGTGATTCAGCCGATACCTGCTTCAAGGTTTCTCAAATCTCCGAAAAAATGGGCTACCCCGTGCAAGCCATCCACGTACCTAAGACCGTGGACAATGACTTGCCTATTACCGATTGCTGCCCCGGTTTCGGCTCTGTTGCGAAATATGTAGCGGTATCGGTACGTGAAGCCAGCTTCGATGTGGCATCCATGTGCAAGACCTCGACCAAGGTGTTCGTGGTGGAAGTGATGGGCCGTCATGCAGGTTGGATCGCTGCTGCGGGTGGTTTAGCATCCGATGCGAATTGCGAATTGCCTATCGTGATTCTTTTCCCCGAAATTCCTTTCGACCAAAAGAAATTCATCGCTAAGGTGGATAGCATGGTGAAAAAGCACGGCTATTGCAGCGTTGTCGTATCTGAAGGTTGTCACTACCCTGACGGCAAGTTCCTCGCCGAACAAGGAACGCGTGACGCATTCGGTCATGCACAACTCGGCGGCGCAGCTCCCGTTGTCGCCAATATGGTGAAAGAAGCCTTGGGCTACAAGTTCCACTGGGCAGTGGCAGATTACCTGCAACGTGCCGCGCGTCACATCGCGTCCAAGACCGATGTTGATCAAGCGTACGCACTGGGCAAAGCCGCTGTCGAACTGGCACTCAAAGGGCAAAATGCAGTGATGCCTACGGTTGAGCGCGTGTCCGACAAACCTTACAAATGGAAGGTGGGCGTAGCACAACTATCCAAGGTGGCGAACGTGGAGAAATTTATGCCACGCAATTTCATCACCGCAGATGGCTTTGGCATCACTGAAAAATGCCGCACCTATCTCTCGCCGCTCATCAAGGGGGAGGACTATCCGACTTACAAGGATGGATTGCCACAGTTTGTACAACTCAAAAATGTAGCCGTTGCCAAAAAGCTAGACGAATTCAAAATCTGATTTATTTCACCGCTCCGCAAGGGGCGGTTTTTACTTGGGGAGGAAACAATGTCATCTGCTCTGGGCTTTACGCTGTTATGCGCCGTTGCTGCGATTCTTTACGGCATTATTTCAAGCAAGTGGATACTGGGTAAATCAACGGGCAGCGAGAAGATGCAAAACATCGCCGCTGCGATTCAAGAAGGTGCATCGGCTTACCTGAAGCGACAGTACAACACCATCGCCATCGTTGGCGGCGTGCTGTTCGTCATCATCTTATTGGCTTTAGATTGGCAAACTGCCATTGGCTTTGCGATTGGCGCGATTCTGTCTGGTGCGGCGGGTTTTATTGGCATGCACGTTTCGGTACGCGCCAACGTTCGTACTGCTGAAGCGGCCAAAGAAAGTCTGAATGCTGCACTCAATGTGTCCTTCAAAGGCGGTGCGATCACGGGAATGTTAGTGGTGGGATTGGGCTTGCTTGGTGTGGCGGGTTACTACGCCATTCTGGTCGGTTCAGGTTCAACGACAGGTCAAGCAACCCACGCACTCATCGGCCTCGCTTTCGGCGGCTCACTCATTTCTATCTTCGCACGTCTTGGCGGCGGCATCTTCACCAAGGGGGCAGACGTTGGCGCCGACCTTGTAGGTAAAGTAGAAGCAGGCATTCCCGAAGATGACCCACGCAATCCAGCAGTCATCGCTGATAACGTGGGTGACAACGTGGGAGATTGCGCAGGCATGGCTGCCGATTTATTCGAGACCTACGCAGTCACCATCATCGCCACCATGTTGTTAGGTGGGCTGTTGATGGCGAATGCAGGGCCAAACGCTGTCATCTATCCGCTGGTGTTAGGGGGCTTCTCCATCATCGCCTCCATCATCGGCACTTACTTCGTTACCGCACGTCCAGGTGGCAAAATTATGAATGCGCTGTATCGCGGCCTAGGCGTTTCTGCTGTGCTGGCGCTCATTGCGTTCTACCCATTAACGCAATGGATTATGGGCGATAACGGCGTGTACTCCGTCGGTGCGCTGTATGGCTCTACCCTCATTGGTTTAGCGCTTACTGGGGCGTTGGTATGGATTACCGAGTACTACACCGCAACTGAGTTTTCCCCCGTGCGTCACATCGCTGAAGCCTCCACCACGGGGCATGGCACAAACATCATCGCGGGTCTGGGTGTGTCGATGAAGTCCACTGCTGCACCTGTTGTTGCAGTGTGTATCGCCATCTGGGGCGCGTACGAATTGGCTGGTCTGTACGGTATCGCCATTGCGGCGACGTCGATGTTGTCGATGGCGGGCATCATCGTGGCACTCGACGCTTACGGCCCGATCACCGACAACGCAGGCGGTATCGCGCAGATGGCAGGTTTGCCTGATGACGTCCGTGAAATTACCGATGCGCTGGATGCCGTGGGCAACACCACCAAAGCCGTCACCAAAGGCTATGCCATCGGCTCGGCAGGCTTGGCTGCACTGGTCTTGTTCGCCGACTACACCCATGCACTCGAAGCCAAATTGGGCGTGGTGACCTCCTTCGATCTATCCAACCACATGGTCATCATCGGCCTGTTCATCGGCGGTATGGTGCC
>JAGVFD010000264.1 GCA_020057805.1 Sideroxydans sp.
GCCCTTGTTGGTGCGTCAAGCTTCACCGGTTAGCGACGATGTTTTGTTTGCGCCGGTAGCGGTTTTATCTTCCCCTACTGAATTTCATTGTGTGGCTTATGGCCACGCATGCGCTGTGTTTGTAAAAAAATTATAAAGGAATCACCTTGTCTGAAAATATCATTTCAACTGCAATCCCTACGCCTGCTGAAGCAACTGTTACCTTCGCTTCTCTAGGTCTTACCCCCGCCATTCTGTCTGCTGTGCAAGAAGCGGGTTACACCGTTCCTTCTCCCATTCAATTGCAAGCCATTCCTGAAGCACTGGCTGGCCATGACTTGATGGCATCCGCTCAAACAGGTACAGGCAAAACGGCAGCTTTCATTTTACCTGCCCTGCAAAAACTGTCCGTTGCTTCCAAAGTAAATAGCAAGGGCCCACGCATCTTGGTGCTGACACCTACTCGCGAACTCGCTCAACAAGTCTCCGATGCAGCCACCAAGTATGGCAAAAACATGCGCGTCAAAGTCGTGAGCATCTTGGGTGGCATGCCTTACCCACTGCAAAACAAACTGCTATCTAGCCCTGTCGATATCTTGGTGGCAACACCAGGCCGTTTGATCGATCACATCGACCGCGGCCGTATCGACTTTTCCCGTTTGGAGATGTTGGTGTTGGACGAAGCGGATCGCATGTTGGACATGGGTTTCATCG
Source organism: Sideroxydans sp. (assembly GCA_020057805.1). Classification (GTDB taxonomy): domain Bacteria; phylum Pseudomonadota; class Gammaproteobacteria; order Burkholderiales; family Gallionellaceae; genus Sideroxyarcus. The sequence goes on from JAGVFD010000264.1 coordinate 694, forward strand.
ACGACGTAGAGCGCATCGCAGATGCGACACCTGCAAGCCGTCAAACCCTGTTGTTCTCGGCAACCTTAGATGGCGTGATTGGCAATTTGGCGCAAAAACTGTTGAAGAGCCCAAAACGCATCAGCGTCACCGCATCTAAAGCACGTCACGAAAACATCGAACAACGTTTGATGTTCGTGGACGACATGGCACACAAAAATCGCTTGCTCGACCACCTGTTGCGCGATGTCGATTTGAACCAAGCGCTGGTGTTCACCGCAACCAAGCGCGATGCGGACATGCTTGCTGATGAGCTTTCCGCTCAAGGCCACGCTGCTGCTGCCTTGCATGGCGACATGAACCAACGTGAACGTAACCGCACCTTGCTCAATCTGCGCAAAGGTCAGGTACGTGTGTTGGTAGCAACCGATGTGGCTGCGCGCGGTATCGACGTCGCTGGCATCTCGCACGTCATCAACTTTGACTTGCCTAAATTTGCTGAAGATTACGTGCACCGCATTGGTCGTACCGGTCGCGGTGGTGCTTCCGGTATCGCTGTGTCGTTCGCTTCGAATCGTGATGCAATGCATCTGAAAAAGATCGAGCGTTACACTGGCCAACCTATCCAACCTCATACCATCGTGGGTTTAGAGCCAAAATTCAAACCGCGTCCCGCTTCTTCTCAACCTCGCGGCGGTGAAGGCCGTGGCGAAGGTCGTGGTAATGGCGGCGGATACGGCGCACGCAATGGCAACGGCGGTGGCTTTAGTTCACGTAACAACAACGGTGGCGGCAATGGCGGTGGCTACGCAGGTCGTAACAGCGAAGGCGGCGGTTATGCAGGTCGCAGTCACAATGCGGGCGGCTATGCAGCACGTACTGCTGAAGCGGGCAACACTCGCCACAGCGCACCAGACAGCCGCCACGAACACCCTCAAGGTCAGCGTCGCGATGGTCAAACGCACAACCGTTTCAGCAACGATGCGCGTCCTCAAGGCGGTTTTGACTCGCGCAGTCGCGATGCACGTCCTCAAGGCAGCCATCACGCAGCGGGTAACACCACAGCGCCACGTGAAGTGAATGGCAATCGTGCCCCTTCTGCTGCGCCTCGTAGCGCACCGCGCCCACAAGGCACGGGCGGCTTCTCTTTGGGTCGCGGCAATTACGCAGGCAACAAGCGTTAATTCCACACGTTAAGTAGGTCAAAAAGGCACGCCACTGGCGTGCCTTTTTTCTTGTGCATCCCCGCGCTATCTACTATCCTCGCGCACGTTTTTAATTTATCTATCCTCTATGTCTATCAGCATTAAAACCCCGCAAGAAATCGAAAAGATGCGCATCGCAGGACGCCTCGCCAGTGAAGTGCTGGATTACATTACCCCCTTCGTGCAAGTTGGCGTCACGACCGATGAGTTGGACAAGCTGTGCCATGACTACACGGTGAACATACAAAAGGGTATCCCTGCCCCACTCAATTACTCACCGGGCGGACACAAGCCTTATCCAAAATCTATTTGCACCTCGATTAACCATCAGGTATGCCACGGCATTCCCAGTGACAAAAAATTAAAGAACGGCGACATCATCAACATAGATGTCACCCCCATCAAAGACGGCTACCACGGCGATTCGAGCCGTATGTACTACGTGGGCGAGCCTTCTATACAAGCGCAACGTCTGTGCGAAAAAACCTATGAAGCGATGTGGCGCGGCATCCGCGTCGTGCGGCCCGGTGCTCATCTAGGTGACATCGGATATGCCATTCAAACCTTTGCTGAAGGCTTGGGCTATAGCGTGGTACGCGAATTTTGCGGACATGGCATTGGCGCCAAATTCCATGAAGAGCCGCAAGTGCTGCATTACGGCAAAGCGGGTACGGGTGTGAAATTAGAAGCAGGCATGATTTTCACCATTGAACCGATGATTAACACGGGAAAAAAAGACATTAAACAATTGGGCGATGGCTGGACGATTGTCACCAAAGATCACAGTCTGTCTGCACAATGGGAGCACACCATTCTCGTCACCGATACAGGATTCGAGGTGCTCACTTTATCCGCCGGATCTCCTGTCATCCCTGACTAATGCTCACGACTCGGATACGCAATAGTCTGCGTACGGCGCGACTCGCCTTACAGCAGAATTATCTCGAACGCCCTCACCCCGCACGCTTCCTGCGTGCGCATTCCAAGCTAATTGACACTCACCTGATTGAGATTTGGCAAGCCGCCAAGCTGCCCAATAGTTACGCCTTGATTGCCGTGGGCGGCTACGGACGTGCCGAGCTTTACCCAAAATCTGATGTGGACTTGCTATTACTACTGCCCGCCGAAGCTTCCGAAGCAGAACAGGCTGGCTTGCAAACACTCATCGGTCAGCTCTGGGATATTGGCCTAGAAGTGGGACACAGTGTGCGTACGATCGAGCAGTGCATCGAGCAATGTAGCGATATCACAGTGCAAACCAATTTATTAGAATCTCGGTGTTTAACGGGCTCACAAACCCTATTTAAGCAATTACAACGAACCTTAATCAGCCACCTAGACCCACTCGTATTCTTCAATGCTAAACAGCAAGAGCAGCAACAACGTCACACACGTTTTCTTGACATCGACTTCAATCTCGAACCAAACTTAAAAGAAAGTCCGGGCGGATTACGCGACTTGCAAACCGTGTTGTGGATTTCGCGCGCCTGTGGCTTTGGACATTCCTGGAAAGATTTACAATACTCCGACCTCATCACTCCCAGTGAAGCGCGGCAAATTGCTCAACACGAGCATTTTTTGCAGGATCTGCGCATCCGCTTGCACTACCTTTCTGGCAGACACGATGATCGTCTTGTTTTTGAATATCAATTGCCCGTTGCCGAACAACTAGGATTTGTCGCGAGCGCCAATCTGCGCGCCAGTGAACGCATGATGCGTAGCTATTACCAAACACGCCGCGCCGTGCTGCAGCTCAATGATGTATTACTGCAAACCATGCGCGCGCGGATATTCCCAGCCAGCACACACCGTGTCTTAAACGAGCGCTTTATCGCCCGTGACGACAAGTTAGAAGCTAACGACGAATCACTCTTTGAGCAACACCCTTCTGCTATCTTGGAAAGTTTTTTATTACTGGAGCAACATCCCCAGTTAAGTGGATTTTCTGCGCCCACCCTACGCGCCTTATGGCGCGCGCGGCATTTGATTGGCGCAAAATTTCGGTCAGATCCAAACAACCGCAATCTTTTCATGCGGATTGTGCGCAACCCTCAAGGACTCACCCATGCGCTACGCCGCATGAATCAACAAGACATCTTGAGCCGATACTTACCCGCTTTTGGGCGCGTAGTGGGTCAGATGCAACATGATTTATTCCACGTGTACACCGTGGACGAACACATCTTGATGGTAATCCGTAATCTGCGCCGATTTACCGTAACACGGTATGTCGATGAGTTCCCCTTATGCAGCAAACTCATCGACGACTTTGCTCGGCCTGAAGTGCTGTATCTCGCAGGCTTATTCCACGACATCGCAAAAGGTCGCGGCGGCGATCACTCACAATTAGGTCGAGCTGATGCCACACGTTTCTGCAAACAGCATGGCTTGATGAGGGAAGATAGAGAGCTCATTGTTTGGCTGGTAGAGAACCATCTCAGCATGTCGACCACCGCACAAAAGCAAGATTTAACAGATCAAGATGTGATTGCCGCTTTCGCAGCAAAAATCAAAAATGAACGCTATTTAATTGCACTATATTTATTAACGGTTGCCGACATTCGCGGTACCAGTGCAAAAGTATGGAATGCATGGAAAGGCAAGTTACTAGAAGACCTATTCCAAGCCACCCGCCGTTATTTAAGTAGCGGCAAAGTGGCTGACCAAGTCGGCGAAGTTAAACAACTGGCAGGAGCGGCCTTAAGCCTAGATGCAGTTCATCCTGACACATACCAATTACTTTGGGCTCAGTTTGAGCCTGAATATTTTATTCGCCACGAAGCACATGAAATCGCTTGGCATACACGCCATCTTGCCCATCATGTGGATAGCAATACA
>JAGVFD010000020.1 GCA_020057805.1 Sideroxydans sp.
GTTGCGAATTCTATCACCCAACGTCGATTTTTCAATCAACCTTGGCGCTGTTTATGACGTGGATCACTGCTACAGATCACACGGACTACTCGGTTGCGACGAACAATTTTGCAATTGCGGCACACTTTCTTTACTGATGCTTGGACTTTCATTTGATTCTCCTTACTTCTTCAACTAAACACTTACTGATCGTCGTGTTACAAACTTTATCGAGCAGTTGCACCCTTAAAATTTGCCTTCTTCAATAAATTCTCATATTGATGTGTCATCAAATACGATTGAACTTGCGCCATAAAGTCCATGGTAACCACCACCAAGATAAGAAGTGAAGTACCACCGAAGTAGAAAGGTACATTCCACTTCACAACTAAAAATTCTGGCAGCAAACAGACCAAGGTGATGTAGACCGCACCAATCAAAGTCAAGCGCAACATAATCTTTTCAACATACTTGGCCGTTTGATCACCGGGACGAATCCCAGGCAGAAAAGCACCACTCTTCTTCAAATTATCAGCCGTTTCTTTCGGGCTAAACACAAGCGCCGTATAGAAGAAGCAGAAGAAAATAATCGCTGCCGCGTAAAACAAAACATAGATGGGCTGCCCTGGAGACAACTTTTCACTGATGTCTTTTAGCCAATTCATGCCCTCACCCGAACCAAACATGCCCGCCAAAGTAGCTGGGAACAAGATGATGCTAGAGGCAAAAATAGGAGGAATAACACCCGCCATATTCAGCTTCAAAGGTAGGTGAGAGCTCTGCCCGCCATACACTTTGTTACCCACTTGACGCTTGGCGTAATTCACTAAAATCTTACGTTGTCCGCGCTCTACGAACACAACTAAAGCCGTCACCAAAATCGCACCAAAGAACAACGCCAGCACTAGCGGTATAGAGAATGCACCCGTACGCGCCATTTCCAACGTATTGCCGATTGCGCTTGGCAAGCCCGCCGCAATACCTGCAAAAATAATCAGCGAAATTCCGTTACCCAAGCCGCGTTCCGTAATTTGCTCACCAAGCCACATCAAGAACATCGTTCCCGTCACTAGCGTAACAATGGTCGTGATTTGAAACATGGGGCCCGGATTTAAAACCAAGCCGGCTTGCGACTGCAACATCACCGCGATACCAAACGATTGAAACAAGGCCAAAACCAATGTGCCATATCGTGTGTACTGCGTAATTTTGCGACGTCCTGCTTCGCCCTCTTTCTTCAATTGCTCAAGATGCGGAACGGCAATCGCCGCCAACTGCATAATGATTGAAGCGGAGATGTAAGGCATGATGCCCAAAGCTAAAATCGTAAAGCGCTCTAGCGCACCACCCGAAAACATGTTGAACATGCCCAAGATGCCGTTTTTTTGCGACTTGAACAAATCGGCCAACACAGTCGGGTCAATTCCAGGAACTGGAATGTGCGCACCGATTCGATAAACAATTAACGCCAGCAGTAAAAACCACAGACGCTGCCCCAAATCACCGTACTTGCCTTTAGTCACCGCTTTAGTCACAGACTAATTACTCCGCGATGCTGCCGCCAGCAGCTTCCACTGCGGCACGTGCACCCTTAGTCAGCGTCAAGCCTTGCAACTTAACAGCACGCGTAATTTCACCAGCCAAAATAACTTTTGCCTGTAGTGCAATTGCGGGAACCACACCTGCTTGCTTCAAAGCCAACAGATCAATCGTATCGACAGGCATATCTTGCAAGTCAGACAAGCGAACTTGTGCTGTGTCGTTGCGCGTCAGAGAAACGAAGCCGCGTTTAGGCAGACGACGTTGCAATGGCATTTGACCGCCTTCAAAGCCGACTTTATGAAAGCCGCCAGAACGAGACTTTTGACCTTTGTGACCACGACCCGCTGTTTTGCCCAATCCAGAACCAATGCCGCGACCAACGCGACGCTTGGAATGTTTTGCACCTTCGCCAGGTTTAATTTGATTGAGTTGCATTTATGCCTCGCACTTGACCAAGTAATACACCTTGTTAATCATTCCACGGACTGCTGGGGTATCTTCCAACATCACTGTGTGATTGATACGACGCAGCCCCAAACCGATGACTGTTGCACGGTGAGACTGCTTTGTTCCATTGGTGCTTTTCACCAATGTCACTTTCAATGTTTTTGCTAGTGCCATGATTTACCCCGCGATGTCTTCTACACTCTTGCCGCGCTTTGCAGCGATTTCGGCAGGAGAATTCAACGATTGCAAACCATTTAAGGTCGCACGAACGACGTTGTAAGGATTGCTAGAACCCAGACACTTCGCCAACACGTTACGCACGCCAACGGCTTCAAACACCGCACGCATCGCGCCACCTGCAATAATTCCCGTACCTTCGGAGGCCGGCAACATTACAACTTTAGCTGCGCCATGACGGCCAATCACCGCATGATGCAAAGTGCCATCCTTCAAATTAACCTTAACCAGCTTGCGACGGCACTCTTCCATGGATTTTTGAACTGCCACAGGCACTTCTTTTGACTTGCCCTTACCCATGCCAACACGACCATCACCATCACCAACAACTGTCAGTGCAGCGAAACCCATGATGCGACCACCCTTAACAACTTTGGTAACACGGTTCACAGCAATCATCTTTTCGATGAGGCCGTCTCCCTTGTCTTCTGGTTGCTGATTTTTACCTTGTTTAGCTTGTGCCATGATTCACTCCAGATTAGAACTGCAAGCCATGTTCGCGCGCCGCATCTGCCAGCGCCTTGATGCGACCATGGTACTTGTGGCCAGAACGATCAAATGCCACCGCTGTAACGCCAGCCAGCTTTGCTTTTTCAGCAATACGCTTACCAACTGCTGCCGCTGCCGCTGCATTTCCACCATTACCAACAACCTTGCGAACGTCAGCTTCCAGTGTGGACGCACTCGCCAACACTTTGCCACCGTCAGCCGAAATTACCTGCGCATAAATGTGCAGATTAGTTCTATGAATCGCCAAACGAATAGCCTTTTGTTCAGCAATTCTTGCGCGGGTTTTACGTGATCTGCGCAGACGCGCTTCATTCTTATTCAACATATCAACCTCGATTATTTCTTCTTGGTTTCTTTGAGGATTACCACTTCATCGGAATAACGCACACCCTTGCCTTTGTAAGGCTCTGGAGAACGATAAGCACGAATTTCAGCAGCAACTTGACCAACTTGTTGCCTATCGGCACCAGTCAGTACGATTTCTGTTTGGGTTGGCGTGGCCACTTTCACACCCTTGGGCATTTTATGCACCACGGGATGAGAGAAACCAAGCGTAAGGTTGACAGCATCACCGGCCGCAGCCGCACGATAACCAACGCCCACCAGTGTCAACTTGCGCTCAAAGCCCTTGCTTACACCAGTAACCATATTTGCTACCAAGGCGCGAATCGTGCCCGACATCGCATCTGCATGAGCAGAGTCGTTAGTCGCTTTACACAACAAAGCATCGCCTTGACGCTCTACAGACACATCACTCTTTAATACTTGAGTGAGCGTACCTTGAGGACCTTTAACCAAAATTTGACCTGCTGACAGCGTTACTTCAACACCA
>JAGVFD010000010.1 GCA_020057805.1 Sideroxydans sp.
AACAGGATTGTCGCGTGGGCATCAGTTTGCCCTTCAGGTTGGCGCAGTAATCCGTTGGTTTGAGTTGTCGGTGTCGCTCAAACCTCATTTGGAGGGCGAGGAAGATCGTTTTATTGTGTTGGCGCACGATGTCAGCGCGCTCAAATTAGCCGAAGAACAGATTCGTTCTTTAGCTAACATTGATGCGCTTACCCAGCTGCCCAACCGTCGCATGTTGAATGATAGGTTGAAGCAAACCATGGAAGCGAGCAAGCGCAGCGGACATTTTGGTGCGATGCTTTTTCTTGATTTGGATAACTTCAAACCGCTTAACGATACACACGGACATGAGGTGGGGGATCAGCTGTTAATCGAAGTGGCGCGACGACTTATCTCTTGCGTACGCGGCGTAGACACGGTGGCACGTTTCGGAGGCGATGAGTTTGTAGTGGTGCTGCAAGTGTTGAGTCAAGACATCGCACAATCCACCGCACAAGCGCGTCAAGTGGCCGAAAAAATTCGCCTCACTTTGTCTCAGCCATATTATTTAACTGTCTCGGCTGAAGGTCAGGTGTCTCGTGTCGTCACGCATAGCTGCGGCAGCAGCATTGGAATCACCCTCATTTCTCCGCAACAAATGTGCGAGGAAGCCATATTCAAACAAGCCGATAGCGCAATGTATCAAGCCAAACAGCAAGGGCGAAATCGAGTGTGTGTGCATGCGGCAGACATAAAAATGCCCGCCCCCATGTAAAGCGGGAGCAGACATCAGTTGTGTTAAGGGCATCTCTATAAATTCGTCATACCGGCCTATTTGCTGACGACCGAGAGCGCGTTGAGCCAATACCGAATTAGTTGTTCGTCTGACCTTAAAGTGATAAGCGCATATTCAGTTTCTTGGCCACAGCGACGGAGAGCTTCTTTGCCACGGCACCTTCGCTTACGCAGCCCGTTAGCGCTTGAGTCGTTGGATTGTTTGGCGCGCATCCTTTACCCGTCCAGCGGCCACATCATCCAAGCCTTTGCTTGCCTCATCAACCAACAGCAAGTGAATATTCTCACGCTCCAGTCGATGGTAGAAATCAAGCCAATCAGAGTTGATCAGCGCAACATAACCCTCTCCATTTTTGGTAATGATCTTCTCCGCTCCCGCCTTCACTTGCTCCGCCAAATCTGAAAGATTGGCGCGAGCCTGTGAAAATGCCACCACGTCATGCACTGAAATTTCCATGATGTCCCCCGAATACTCCTTACAGTATATTGTGCATGATGCCAATTTAATTGGAGCGGGACAACGGGTTCAAGGGTTGCGGGGAAACTGGAGCGCTGTCCCCAATTGCTGGGCAATTGTTACTTCTTCGGATGAAGAAGACCTCAGTATTCGCCCACGACTTTATCTAGTGCAGGTTTGACCTTCGAGCGGTCAGCGATATTTAGTTTGGCGATAGGCGCTTTGAGCCTAGAAGTGTCGATGGCGAAAATCTCGTTAGTGGACAGCACGAAGTTTCCGTACTCACCTGCCGCAACCAATGGCGCCATGATCTCAACGGGTTGAGTATTGGCGCGTAAGGGAATGACAACTGTCGTGCCTGTTTTATTGGTGATGTGGTCGTTTTGCACAGAAACCAGATAGGGCACTTCGACCTTTTTTGTTCCAGGATTTGGATAAATATCAAATTGCGCCATGGCTCAAACCCTATCGAATTCAGCGCCAGCCAAACCCGTTTGAGCGATGCTTTTTCCATGAGCCTCTAACGCATCAGCATTACGTTCTGCCCAAGAGCGATTCTCAAGCTGATCAAGCATGCGGGCGAGTAACTGTTCTGCTTGGGCTGAAAAATTCACTTGTTGCTTGTACGGTTCGAGACGATCCAATAGACCTTGGTCAATGGATAAAGAAAGACGACCTTTTTTGACTGCTGAGGGGTAGTGGGTTTGCATAATGAGCGCACCAGATTGAACGGGATGCGCACAATCATACGCATGATTGTGCGTGCGTCAAGGCTGTCAAATTATGATTTTGAGACAACCCCTTAGTTCATGCGTTAAGCGAAAATCGCGGTCATTATCCGATTACTTTCCCGCTTCGACATCGGATAATAGAATGCATTCCAAAATATATAGAAACGTTTCTTGACGCAAATAGAAACGTTGCTATAATAAATTCTGGTTTTTAATTTATGTGGGGGCTGATATGAGTGCAAACAATGATGTAGGGCAAGTGGAGCTTGGTAAGTACCTTGTGCAAATGCGTGAAGGAGCGGGAATTAAACAGGCTGAATTAGCTCGATTGATTACGTGGAGTCCTGCCGTACTTTCACGTGTTGAAGCAGGGGATAGACCACTTGCCCCTGAAGAGTTGCAGGCTATTCTTGCAGCAATTGGCAGTCCAGAAGCTACGACACTTCAAGCTGTACTTCAACGAGAATGGTCCGTTATTCCAAGGCCCGCACTTGATCATCCCGACCAAGATACTCTTTGGGCGGCCGAACAAGTTGCCAAAGAACTCGTCAATCTTCGAGAGCAGCCAGATGTAAAAAATGCCTTTGAGCGCCGTCTAGTTGGATATGTGAAGGAGCTTCAGAGTACAGCCGATTTGCTTATTAAACGTGATCATCAAATAGCTTTCATCGGTAGCATTGGAATTGGCAAATCTACGGCAATTTGTCGACTTACAAAACTTGAAATTGAGGGGCAGGACGGTTCTCCAGCTATTCCAGTTTTGGAGGCCGGTGCCGGTGGCATAACTATTTGCGAGGTTCATTTACGCTCTGGCCCTAGCTATGGTTTGATAATCGAACCATGTGGCGATGACGAAATTCGTGCAGACGTAACTGATTTTGCGGAATATTTGCTAAAAAAAGACGGAAGTAACGTCAACGAGCCTGAGTCAGATGGGATTGGCGATTCACAAGGAATTTCGAAGGAAATCGAGCGCGCCGTTCGGAATATGTCGGGGTTGAAAATACGACGAGAGAAGGCCGCCGATGGGAAAATTGTTAGACGGGATGAAGCAAAAATACTTGCTGAACAGCAAAGCTCAGTTCGTGAGCTTGTTGTTGAGATCCTTGCTCGAATGGAGTTGCATAAACGCGATCGACGTGACGTTTGGTATGACAGTAGTTGTGGCAAATCACCACTCAATTGGGTGAAAGATATCTTTGAAGAAGTAAATAATGGGCGCCACCCCGATTTCACCCTTCCTCGGCGGATGGAAGTCGTTGTGCCTACCCCATTGTTGGGAGTTTCCGATTTGGCGGTACGAATTATTGATACAAAGGGAATTGATCGTACTGCTGCTCGCGCTGACCTTGAAGTTCATCTGGATGAGCCGCATACCTTAGCGGTTCTTTGTTCTGGATTTAATAATGCACCTTCATCAGAGACTCGATTATTACTCGAACGGTCTATTGAAGCTGGTGTTCGCAATCTGGGCTCTCATTCGAGCCTGTTGGTTTTGCCACGTACGAGCGAAGCTCTTGCCGTCAAAGATGAATCGGGTATTCGAGTTGAAACTAGTGACGAGGGCTACGAATTAAAGGGCGAACAAGTTGAAATGGCTCTCCAACCTTTGGGTTTGAATGAATACGCTGTTTGTTTCTTCAATGCTCATCAAGATGATCCCGACCGCTTGCGTGAGTTTCTAATTGAACGCGTAAAGGCGGTTCGCCAAACATTCCGTACTCGGTTAGAACAGATAACTAACAATGCACACTCACTGTTGCTGAACTATGAACAAGAACAGGTTCAAGAAGTAATTCGTCATTCGGCAACAATGTTTCAAAGC
>JAGVFD010000249.1 GCA_020057805.1 Sideroxydans sp.
GACGCGACCTTCTTTATCTACGCGCTTATAAATTTCTGCTTGAGCTAATCCAGACAAGGTCAAGGTGCTGACCAGCGTAGTGAAAATCAATCGTTTCATAGAACGTCCTCTAGCAATAATGGGGCGGAGTATAGGGGATGGTTTCAGTAGTGACAATGCGACTAGGCAACAGCGTATGGGGTGCTGTCAGGTTGACCGAGTCAAGCGACAGTCACTCCACAAATAAAAACGGAGCCACGCGGGCTCCGTTTTTATTGCGCTGCAAAAAAGCTTACAGGCTGTAGTACATCTCAAACTCAACAGGGTGAGTCGTCATGCGGATGCGATTTACTTCTTCCATCTTCAATGCGATGTAAGCATCCAAGAAGTCGTTAGAGAACACACCACCGCGTGTCAAAAACTCACGGTCTTTGTCCAAGGCTGCCAGTGCTTCGTCCAGAGAAGCGCAAACAGTTGGAATCTTTGCATCTTCTTCGGGTGGCAAGTCGTACAGATTTTTGTCTGCTGGATCGCCAGGGTGAATCTTGTTCTGGATACCATCCAAGCCCGCCATCATCAGTGCGGAGAAGCACAAGTATGGGTTAGCAGAAGGATCAGGGAAACGCGTTTCGATACGGCGTGCCTTGTCGCTAGCAACGTGAGGAATACGAATCGAAGCAGAACGGTTTTTTGCAGAGTAAGCCAATTTCACAGGCGCTTCGTAGTGAGGCACGAGGCGTTTGTAAGAGTTGGTGCCTGGATTGGTAATCGCGTTCAATGCCTTAGCGTGCTTGATGATACCGCCGATGTAGAACAACGCCATTTCAGACAGACCTGCGTAGCCGTTACCCGCGAACAGGTTCTTGCCGTCTTTCCAGATGGACTGGTGAACGTGCATGCCAGAACCGTTGTCGCCAACGATAGGTTTAGGCATGAAGGTCGCTGTTTTGCCATATTGGTGAGCTACGTTTTGAATCACGTACTTCATAGTTTGTGTCCAGTCAGCACGCTTAACCAGTGTGCTGAACTTGGTGCCCAATTCGCATTGACCCGCTGTTGCTACTTCGTGGTGATGCACTTCAACAGGAATGCCAATCTCTTCCAACAGCAAGCACATTTGCGCGCGCATGTCGTTCAAGCTATCGACTGGAGGCACTGGGAAGTAACCACCCTTAACCATTGGACGGTGGCCTGTGTTGCCGCCATCGTATTTTTCGCCAGTAGACCAAGCTGCTTCTTCAGAATTGATTTTTACAGAGCAACCAGACATATCAATCTTCCACTCAACGGAGTCAAAGATGAAGAATTCTGGCTCTGGGCCGAAGAATGCCGTGTCGCCCACGCCAGAGGACTTCAGATAAGCCTCGGCACGTTTAGCGATAGAGCGTGGATCGCGGTCGTAACCTTTGCCATCGGTTGGCTCGATTACATCGCAAGACATGACCAAAGTTGGCTCGTCGAAGAAAGGATCGACATAAGCAGAATCAGGATCCGGCATCAGCAACATGTCGGAAGCTTGAATGCCTTTCCAGCCTGCGATGGATGAACCGTCGAAGGCATGGCCTTCTTCGAACTTGTCTGCATCAACGTGAGAGACAGGCACGCCAACGTGCTGTTCTTTACCACGTGTATCAGTGAAGCGCAGGTCAACAAATTTAATACCTTGTTCTTTAATTAGCTTCAGAACGTCAGCTGCTGTTTTGGCCATACTCAATCTCCCAATTAAAAAATTAAACGATGCTATTTTTTGAAACGAACCTAATGGTCATGGCAGGCCACTTAATGATGAAACTTGCCATGACCGTTTCCCCCTATCCAACTTTCCCCCGCACGCGGGAGAAAGGGCAAACGAATCGCTGCGCGAGTTTTACGTCAATGGTGCACCAGCCCTAAAAAGCAGAAACTGTGCCATCACCCTGAAACATGCAAGACGCGCATTGTGCCATATTTGAGCAGGGGAAGGACATCCAAAGCGCGCCCTTGGATGGGGCGCACAAATGGGCTGACGCACTAATTTGGTGCGGATGGTTGGTGTAGCGAGATGCTGCGGAAATAAGCATCGTCGGCAACGATGGCCGCACATTTCTGTGCCAATCCGATAACAGCAGCGTTATCTTGCAAGAGCAATTCTGCATCGACTTTGCCATTCAAATAATGCAACACGACGCGCGTAGAGCTAGGCAAGGCTTGTCCCAGTCGATCATTCAAATGGGCAAGTAACAAATGGCGTTGAGGCAGATGGGCATTGGGGCGGGCGTGTGCATCATCCTCAGGGTCAATATGCACCATTACATCCATTACATGATGGCCTTTGAGTACCGCACCGCGCGCTGCTTCGGCGATGTAATGCCCTTCGGATACGCTGATTTTTGGGTCAACCATAATGTGCGCATCGACTAGGGCGTTGTCCGCCATTTTGCGCGTGCGTAAATCGTGTAGGCCAATCACACCAGGTACGGCTTTCAACGTGTTGCGAATTGCCCGCACCTCTTCTTCGTCGAGGCCGGTGTCCACTAATTCCATCAGCGCATCGCGTGCAAACTGAATACCCATGTAAGCAATCATCACACCCACTACGGCGGCGGCCACGAGATCGAGAAAGGTGTAACCCAACAGATTGCCGATGATGCCGACGACCACAACTAACGAAGAAGCTGCATCCGAACGCGCATGCCAAGCATTGGCAATGAGCATTTGCGAGCGCACACGTTGAGCAACAGCCAGCATGTAACGAAACATGCCTTCCTTCGCCGCGAGGGCGAACAAGGCAACCCACAGCGTGAACGGATGCACCGCTTGCACTTGCTCTGGATGTTGTAAGCGCATGCCTGCCGCGATAAGCAAGCCCACGCCCAGCGCAGCCAAACTTGCGCCAAGAATGAGTGAGGCGGCCGTTTCAATACGCGCATGGCCGTAAGGATGATTGGCATCGGCGTGTTTGTTGCCGTGACGATTGGCAAACAACACCAACACGTCCGACAACAAATCGGCAAAGGAATGCATGCCATCCGCCATCAAGGATTGTGACTTGCCGAAGAACCCCGCCAACACTTGCACGACAGTCAGTAGCAGATTGATAACAATGCTTACCCATGTACTTTTACGCGCGGCAGCAAAACGAGCGGGATGGGCAGGTTCGAAGGCGGCCGATTTATCGTGTGAATGGTTATGTGCGTGTGCGTGATTAGTCATGGTATGGCCTGCTTAAAGTTTGAATAGCTGTACATTATTACGCCCCGCCCCTTTTGCGGCATACATAGCGATGTCGGCATTTTTGCTTAAAGTTTCCGCATCTTCGCCGTGTTGAGGATACAGCGCAACACCTAAACTGGAGCCGATGTTCAAGGTATGTTTGCCGATGCTAAAAGGTTGCGCTAATGCATGCAAAACTTTGTGGGCAATATCGTTGGCTTCTTGTGCATTGTGCAATGAGTGCAAAATAACCACGAACTCGTCACCACCCACGCGCGCCACGGTATCTGATTTGCGCATCATCCTCAGCAAACGTTCTGCAACGGCTTTGAGTAAGGCATCGCCCACGTCGTGACCTAAAGTGTCATTCACCGGTTTGAATTTATCTAAATCAAGGTAAATCAATGCGCACAGTTCATTGCTGCGTTTGGCTTGTAACAACATTTGCACCAGTCGGTCGTTCAACAAGGCGCGATTGGGCAAGCCCGTGAGCGAGTCGTGATGCGCCATATTTTCGTAGAGCACTTTCAGCATTTCAATTTCATTGCGTTGGGCGCGTTCATACACCAGCACCGACTCAATGTTTTCCAACAGTGAATTGCTCTTGTGCGTGAGCTGGGAAATTTCTTTCGTTTCGTAAGTAGTCGCAGGTGCGAGCCGAGCTGTGCTGCCTGGCTCAATCTCTTCAAGCTGTTGTGTCAGCGTTTCAATGGGGCGCACGACCAAGCGCGATACCGCCAGCCAAATGACGTAATTGGGAATGAGTAGCAGAACAATAAGTGCCAGTGCAAGCTTGCCTGATTCACGATAAGAGCGAGCTTTGACCGCCGAAATATCAATGCGTGTTTCTAAATAGCCCACTACTTCTGCGCCGTCAAAGGGAGAGTACAGGGTATGCAGAATCGCTTCAGGGCAGGTTGACGTGTCCGCATATTTTACTGACGCGGCATGCAACTGGTCATTGTTAAAAAGTTGTGCGCCACACACCGTTTCATCCAGCATCAATCCTTTAATCACATCGTTAGCTACCTCGGCATTGCCCGTAAAGGCCGCAATGGCCGCCGAGTATTCGACCGCCTGCATGAGGCGATTGATTTGCGATTTATTTTCCTGAATGTTGTTTTGGAAAGCTATAAAAAACATCAGCAACAATGTGATGCCGCCAATCACAACGGAACTACCCGCCACAATCCAAAACAAGCGTGAATGCAAAGAAGGATGAGGGTTGAAGTTCATTCGAGCGTGAGTGCCACAGCAACATCATCACTAACTTTTGGGAAATCCACATAGCCTAAAACGTCCGGGTTGCGCTTGATGGATTGGAGAACCGCCGCCTCATCTGTCATGCGACGTGGCGGATTAGCTTGTCCTGAAAAAGCCAGACGCGCCCAGTAGGCGTTAATCTGCGGCAGGCTTTTGCCTGTGAGCGCCAAGTAAAAGCGTTCGCGAAGTTTGGAATCGCCTTGGTAATCTAGCACCAGCAAATCAGGATGCTTGCGCAACTCGGCGCCGCGACCCATGTAAATATCCGCTACTTGTTTGCGCGTGAGCGAGTCGATTGCCCCTCCTTTATGGGTAACGATAGCGATACGGGAGTCCGCATAGGCTGGAGGCAAGGCCAGCATGAGTAAAAAATAAAGTGGGATGCGCATGATTAAAACACCTTGTCGTAGGCGACTGAAAGCAAGGTCACATTGCCAAACTTGGGTTGCCAGTTGGTGCCGGACAAATCGCGCTGCGCATCAAGTTGCAACTTAAGGTCGCTGTTGGCAGATAAAAAATAACGCACCGTCATTGCGCGGTTGAGGTGGCTTTCTTGGCCTTGTGGATCTCCCCCCAAGGCGTTATTTGACTTGCCAATATATTCAGAAATACCGGCACTGATTTCCCAGTTATCTATGCGATGGGTAAGTGCAAGCCGATCTGCGAAGTCGTTAAAGGTTGCGCCGGGGCGGCTGATGTACAGCAATTCGCCTAGCACCACCCAGCTCTCAAAATCAAAATTGAGCGCGCTGGTGTAAATGCGCTGCTGGGTTATTTGACCTAACAAGAATGGATTGCTGGCCGCTTGCAATGTTTGGGTAGCGGGATTGATAACGCCATTGCGTGCTACGCGTGAAGTGTCTGACTGAATGTAAGCGATGCGCGCCTCAAACCAATCTTGGTGCAGCGTTACATTGCCGCCCAAAATATGATCCCACTGCACAGTGGTCTTTGAAACCTCACCGTTGTAGATGGCCCAATAGCCGCTGTTGCTCACCTGTTCTTTACCCGCGAACAAGTTAGAAGACACATCCCAGTCACCTAATTGCGTATTGTGTTGCACGCTGATGCCGTTGTAATTTACCGCCTCCCATCCATACAGCTGCGGCGGAAGATGTGTCCAAGGCAAAGCAAAACTCACATCTTGCACGTCCGAGTAATAAAACATGGGAATACGTTTGCGCCCTATGTGCAGGGTGAGTGAGTCATTGATGGGATAGGAAGCAAATAGCAGTTCTAAAGTGATATGCGGTTGGTCTACGTCACGTAAAACAAATTGACTAGTGAGGGCGACGCGCGACTCCGCGTGAGTGACTGTGCCTTGCAGGCCTAATTTAGTGCTTGGCGCAATTTGCAAATAGCCCGCACCGCTGTGATACACATCTTCTTGCGCAAAATCGGGGACAAAACAGGGGCAACGCTTACCTGAAATAAAGGCGGGTGTGCCACTCACGATATGGCCTGCACCTACGGTGGCGAAGCCCGAGCCAGAAAGGGTGAAACCGCCTACGGTGGATTCTGCTTGAGCGAATAAGGGTGCGGTGAAAATTGCAAAGCACAAGCTAGTGCGTAAAAACTGAATCACTGCCTACTCCTAAAATAATTGCCTTGTATCAAGCGCGCGCATTCTACTCGATAGAAAATCAGCACATCAAAATTGGCTATTTTTTACAGTGATGGGATACCATCTATTCCTCAATTTACAAATACGACAGCGAGAAAACATGGGCAAAATCACCGAGATAATGAACAAAGCACAGCAGCGTGCGAAAGAATCTAACCTCGCTTACAAGGGGGCACTGCTGCCGAGTGAGGCAAATGAGTTGCTGCAATTAGCGCCGGGCGCCAAGTTGGTGGATGTGCGTACGCGCGCAGAAATGGATTGGGTAGGGCGCGTGCCTAGTGCAGTTGAAATTGAATGGATGACTTACCCCGGCATGAAGGCCAATCCCAATTTCATGGTTTCATTAGAGCAGCAGGTAGATAAAGAATCGTTGGTCATGTTTTTATGCCGCAGCGGGCAGCGTTCACATGCCGCTGCGCTGGCCGCCACACAAGCGGGCTATCTTGATTGCTACAACATTCTTGAGGGGTTTGAGGGAGACAAAAACGCGGCCAATCAACGCAATGTGAGTAACGGCTGGCGTAAGTCGGGGTTGCCTTGGGGGCAGAGTTAAGCTCGCCCCTAACTGAATACGTGGATTGGACGAAAGTGCAACGTGTTGTATTGCCTAACTTGAAGCCAACAACAAAGACAATCTCATTGCGCCACCACAGCGTCTGTTTGATTCAATCAAAGCCGCAGCGAACGTCAAGAGACGTGCTGTTCAATCGTTGATCAAAGTGTGGCTGCAAGAAAAGTTGCACAGCAACTGTGCGATTAAAATGAAACGCAGCTATAGGGTGCGGTGAAAGCGCCTAGCGATGCTGACCCTAAATATTCTCCCTCACTCACATGATCTCCGCTACTCGTTCCATCATGAGCGAAGGCGCGACACGGGTTCAGGTGATGCCGGATGTATGGTTGCCTCCGCTTTGTTTGTGCAATTAGGCCAGAATTCTCCAAGGGGTATTGGCGCTGACTGGCTAGACCATATCAGTATTTGCTGATACGCTGATGAACGATTGACATCCCTCGCAGCCTCTTCAGAGGCTTTATTATTGTGGTGGTGTGTGGGTCGCTGTAATTTTTGGCGTTTGTACAATTCGGAGTTTTACTCAAATCAAGGGGGCGAAATGGCACGTGTCGTTATTTTAGGGGCCGGTATTGCAGGGCATACCGCAGCAAGACATTTGAATAAATGGTTAGGCAAGGGGCATGAGGTGGTGGTGGTGTCGCCGAATGCGAAATGGAATTGGATTCCTTCTAACATCTGGGTCGGTGTTGGGCAGATGACCGAGGATGAGGTCACGTTCGATTTGGCCGAACTCTATAACAAAATTGGTGTGCGTTTTGTACAAGCCAAGGCGCTATCCCTTAATCCAGAAGGTAATGCAGCGGAGGTGAATCCCTTTGTCACGGTAGAACACACGCATGCGACAAAATTGGGTGAGCAGGAAGTCATCCCCTATGATTACCTCATCAATGCCACCGGCCCTAAATTGAATTTCGGCGCGACGGAAGGGCTGGGCCCTGAACACGGTCATACCGTGTCTGTTTGCACAGCATCACATGCGCTGGAAGCGAATCAAAAATTGCAGACGGCGATTGAAGCGATGCGCGCGGGTAAGAATCAAAACATCGTTATCGGCACAGGACACGGCATGTGCACCTGTCAAGGTGCGGCGTTCGAATATATCTACAACGTGGATCACGTGTTGCGTGAAGCAGGTGTGCGCGACAAAGCGGTTATTACTTGGCTGAGTAATGAATACGAGCTGGGCGACTTTGGTATGGGCGGCGTGCAGATTGAGCGCGGTGGCTATATCACCAATGGCAAGGTGTTCGCTGAATCGCTGATGGTGGAGCGCGGCATCGAATGGATTACGCGCGCGCACGTGAAGAAAGTGGAAGCTGGAAAAATCCATTACGAAATGTTGGATGGCACTTTCCACGAACTCGACTTCGACTTTTCAATGCTGATTCCGCCGTTTGCGGGTGTGGGACTGAAGGCCTTCGACAAAGCGGGTGCAGACATCACCGCGCAGATATTCGCCCCCAACGGCTTTATGAAAGTGGATGCCGATTACACCGCACGTCCCTTCTTAGAATGGAGCGCCAAAGACTGGCCGCGCACTTACCAAACGCCGTCCTATCGCAACATCTTCGCGGTGGGCATTGCCTTCGCACCGCCGCACATGATTAGCAAGCCGATGCAAAGCGCGAACGGTACGCCCATCAATCCAACAGCGCCGCGCACCGGTATGCCTTCCGCCGCGATGGCGAAAGCGGTTGCTATGAGTATTCGCGACATGATTAACGGCGCTGAAAAACCCACGCATACCGCTTCAATGTCTGAAATGGGCGCGGCTTGTGTGGCATCGACCGGTTCATCATTTTTCTCTGGCACAGCGACCACGATGACAGTGTTTCCTGTGGTGCCGGACTTTGAAAAATATCCAGCGTACGGGCGCGACATTAGCTTGACCACCGGCGAAATTGGCTTGGCAGGACATTGGATGAAGTACCTGCTGCACCATGCCTTTATCTACCAGGCAAAGATGAAGCCCGGTTGGTCAATCATGCCCGATTGATCTCGCATATTTCTAAAAATTAGGAGTCACGCATGTCAGAAAAATTCGCAAATAGAGAGCCCTATCAGCAGGCCTACTACCCTCCTGCACCTACCCGATTTACGCGGTTTATGCGTACTTGCGTGGCATGGCAGTTCATTCGATTTTTGGTGATTAACTTAAGAATCTTGAAGTTGATGTCTAAATCGCATCACTGATATTTGGTGACGTGAAAGTAGGTGTAATAAAACAAACCCGCGTCAGCGGGTTTGTTTATGGAGCGGACCAGTTCACCACCCCTGTGTAAGCGGTGAGCAATACAATCAATCCGAATACGATTCGATACCAAGCGAACACTTCAAAGGTGTGGTTGGAAATGAACTTAATAAAGCTCTTCACCGCCCACATTGCCGACAGGAACGAGGCCACAAAGCCCACCGCAAACACCGGAAGATCATCGGCGCGCAACAAGTCCCAGTTCTTATACAAATCATAAGCCGTCGCGGCGAACATGGTCGGGATGGCCAAAAAGAATGAGAACTCGATAGCCGTCTTGCGTGACATACCAAAAATTAAACCGCCCATGATCATGGCGCCCGAACGAGACGTTCCAGGAATCATGGCCAGTGCTTGTGCGAATCCCACCTTGAGTGCATCAGGCCAGCGCATCTCATCGACAGAATGGATTCGTGGTTGATAGGCGCGTCGTTCAACGTACAAGATGATCAGCCCACCCACGATCAGCGCAGTGGCAACCGTGATGGGATTAAATAGCAGTGTCTTGATGGTGGAGTGAAACATCAGCCCCAAGATGGCCGCAGGCAAGAATCCGATGACTAACATAATGGCAAAACGCTGTGAGGGCGCATCATTGGGTAGCCCTCGCACCACCTTGGTCAGGCGCTCACGATAATCCCAACAAATCGCCAAGATGGCTGCGAGCTGAATAACAATCTTGAACACCTTGCTCGTCTCGTCGTTGTAACCCAATAAATCACCCAAAATAATCAGGTGACCTGTCGATGAGATGGGCAGAAATTCGGTCAGACCTTCGACCACGCCAAGGATGGCGGCTTTGAGTAATAGGATGATATCCATAGTTTATTCCTTGCGTTTAGAAAGCCCTCATCCCAACTTTCTCCCAGCGGGAGAAGGAGTGATTGCCTCCTATCCCGCTGGAAGATAACCAGCGACTTTCACGGCTTTCATCGTGCTTAGTCGAATGGCTAGTAGTTTCATCAGGATTGAGGTGAGGGTGCTTTAAGTCTTTCGTATTAGATTTGCGATGCGTTGATTCACATCGCAGCGCTCGTCGTCTGTCATCTCAACCCAGCGCGTGACCTCTTCAAAGGTGCGCAAACAAGTGCGACACACATCATCCCCCAGCACCGTGGTGCAATGACCTGTACATGGAGAAGCAGCGGTAACTAGCGGGGGAGGGGAAAGCGACATGGCGCGCATTATACCGAGGGGCGCGTGGCTTGCTCCAATTGTGTGAGCCAATATAGCGCCTGTTCGCGCGAATCTCCGCACATTTCGGTCGAAGGTTTTAAGCCGCCACAAAAAGCGGGGCGCGACGGCTTTTCAAAAACCTTGCAGCGCAATTTGTCATCAAGCTGCGCACACGGTACGCCTGCAGGTTTGCCTTGCGGCATCCCTGGCAGCGGTGAGGTGATGGACGGTGCAATGCAACAGGCAGCGCACCCGCTGCGGCATTCCATCATCAAGCCTTGTGATAAACCTCGGCGCCTTGCTTCACGAACTCGATGGATTTTATTTCCATGCCTTTTTTCAGCGCATCTGCTTCGGCGATGCCTTCTTTCGCGGCAAACTCGCGCACGTCTTGCGAGATTTTCATCGAGCAGAAATGCGGGCCACACATGGAGCAGAAGTGCGCGATCTTGGCAGACTCTTTGGGCAAGGTCTCGTCGTGGAATTCACGCGCACGGTCAGGGTCGAGGCCGAGGTTGAATTGGTCTTCCCAGCGGAACTCGAAGCGCGCCTTGCTCATCGCGTTGTCGCGCACTTGCGCGCCGGGGTGCCCCTTGGCGAGGTCGGCAGCGTGGGCGGCGATCTTGTAAGTGATGATGCCTTCCTTCACGTCGGCCTTGTTAGGCAAGCCCAAATGTTCCTTGGGCGTGACGTAGCACAACATTGCGGTGCCGAACCAGCCGATCATCGCCGCGCCGATGGCGCTGGTGATGTGATCGTAGCCGGGTGCGATGTCTTGCGTCAGTGGGCCAAGCGTGTAGAAGGGCGCTTCGTGGCACCACTTCAGTTGCAGGTCCATGTTCTCTTTGATCATGTGCATCGGTACGTGGCCGGGACCTTCGATCATCACTTGCACGTCGTGCTTCCACGCTACTTGGGTCAACTCGCCTAGCGTCTTTAATTCGCCTAGTTGCGCTTCGTCGTTGGCATCGTAGATGGAGCCGGGACGCAGACCGTCGCCGAGCGAGAAGGTCACGTCGTACGCCTTCATGATCTCGCAGATCTCTTCGAAGTGTGTGTAGAGGAAGTTCTCCTTGTGATGCGCCAAGCACCACTTCGCCATGATGGAGCCGCCGCGCGACACGATGCCGGTCATGCGGTTCGCCGTCATCGGCACGTAGCGCAACAACACACCCGCGTGGATGGTGAAGTAGTCCACGCCTTGTTCGGCTTGCTCGATCAGCGTGTCTTTGAATATCTCCCAAGTCAGGTCTTCCGCCTTGCCGTTCACTTTCTCCAGTGCTTGATAGATAGGCACAGTACCGATAGGCACAGGTGAGTTGCGGATGATCCATTCGCGTGTCTCGTGGATGTTCTTGCCGGTGCTCAAGTCCATCACCGTGTCGCCGCCCCAGCGAATCGCCCAAGTCATCTTCTCCACTTCTTCTTGGATGCTAGAACCCAATGCGGAGTTACCGATGTTGGCGTTGATCTTCACCAAGAAGTTGCGACCGATGATCATCGGCTCACATTCGGGGTGATTGATGTTGGTGGTGATGACAGCGCGGCCTGCGGCCACTTCGGCACGCACGAACTCAGGTGTGATCTTCTTCGGCATCGCCTTGCCGAAGTTCTCGCCCGGATGTTGTTTCAACATCATCTCGCTCATGCCGTCCACTTTTTGGTTCTCGCGGATGGCGATGTATTCCATCTCTGGCGTGATGATGCCTTGGCGCGCGTAGTGCATCTGCGTCACGTTCTTGCCAGCTTTGGCTTTGCGCGGTGTGTGTTGCAAGTTAAAACGCATGTCAGCCAACGCGGGGTCATTCAAGCGTTGCTGGCCATAGTCGGAACTCAAACGTGGTAGCGCTTCGGTATCGTCACGCTCGGCGATCCAGCCCGCACGCATCTCGGCTAAACCGGAACGGATGTCTATCTTGGCAGCGGGGTCGGTGTAAGGGCCGGAACAGTCGTACACATATACAGGTGGATTCACTTCCGCGCCCATGCTGGCCGGTGTCTCATCTTGTGTAATCTCGCGCATCGGCACTTGGATGTCAGGACGCGAACCCTGCACATAGAACTTGCGCGAATTCGGCAACGGCTTCACGGCGGCTGCATCAACGTGAGCGGTGGTGGCTAAGAATTGGGGATTGGTGTTCATTTGTGATGCTCCAAAGTTAAAGGGGCATCCTGTTGCAGATGCTTCCCTACGACGGCATGACCCGTACAGGTTCAAAGGGTGTGTCTCACTGCTTCAGTTTTAATTCTGGCGCAGACCCCTAGCGAGGCACGCAAGGTACGGGAAACAGAGCGGGAAGGCAAGCAAAGGACGGGGCTGGGCGAGGTTAATCTAACGCGTAATAATTACGATTGCATAATCGTGGGGGGTGCCCTAAAGTTCCCCTCGGTTTTTCGATAAATCAAAATCAGGGAGAACAATAATGCGTCAATTCAAATATATGTCAGCCTTGCTGATGGCTTTGGTCATGGTGGGATGCGGTGGCGGCGGGGCGGGAGATCAAACGCCCGCAGTTAAATTTACCTCGCAGGTTTCTTTCGGCGACAGCTTGAGTGATGTGGGGTCGTACAAGGTAGGGTCTGTTGCGGCAGCGGGGGGCGGGCAATTCACCATCAATGGTGGAGGCAGAAATTGGACAGAGTTGATGGCGGCGCAGTCGGGTTTGCCAGTACATTGTGCAGCATTAACGGGAGGCTTTGGTGTGGCGGCTACCGCATCTGCAGCTTGTACAGGTTATGCCGAAGGCGGTGCACGAGTGACCAATCCAATTGGAATTGGATATAACACGACGACACCCGCAGCGGGCGCAATGACCGTTCCTGTGGTGACTC
>JAGVFD010000120.1 GCA_020057805.1 Sideroxydans sp.
CATGTCCAGGTTCGGGATGTTTGAAGAGTCGGCGTAATGCACCTGTCGGCATGAAGCGCAATAGATTCAGATGTTCCGTGGCGAGGTGGAGCGCTTGATTTTGTCGTGTCACTTCCTCTTCGATGTGTTTTGCTAGGGCGTCTAGATCAATCGGCTTTTCAAAAAGTGAATCTACATGCCCTGCGTGGCGCAAAGGTTCGAGATTTCTTTTTTCCATTCCAGGACTAACGATGGTCAACACATGCAATCTCGGGTTGAGTTGCTTTAGACGCGATAAAAATTCAATGGGGGGCACGTCGTTGGTGTGGTGATTCAATATCAACAATCCGCAGGCGGCGGGTAGCTGGGCGGCATCTAGCCTCGCAATGTTGTCATAGGCATGTAAGCAGCAAGCTGCGATGCGCGCGATACGTTCAACCAGTAACGAGCGTGTGTAGGCGCTGCTATCTACAATGGCAATGCTGATTTTTTGCGACTTCATTTTTTTAGAATCTAAATTCAGGATATTTTTTACTTGCTGGCGATTGCTTCGCACAAAGGAATTTTTGAACTCAAGCCGCCCGTCTGTACTGTGGTGAGTAAGCTACACGTGTCATAGCCATTTTCGCGCAAGCGTTTTTCAATCGCGGAAAGGTCAAGTGCAGACACTTGCGGCGTCGCCGCTAACACCCACGCATATTTACGTGTGGGATGTCCAACCACGGCGTAGCGATAGTCTGCGGCGAGGTCAATCACCCAATAGTCACCGCCCAATAAATAGCGCCATCCGAATAATTTTACGAACGTCACTTCTAACTTTGCATTGCTGGCTGCGTCCACCACGCGGGCTTGCCCCTCGGCTACAGATAGGTCGCCTTTGTTGGTGGTGCAACGGTTGGTCACAGAGATAGCGCTATCCCTTAATTGGTATTCAGCGCTGCTGTCGCGCACGCATTGGCGTTGAAAGAATTGTGGAATGCTGGCGATTTCATACCACTTGCCCAGATAGCGATTCAAATCCACATGTTCAACTGTATTCAAGGGTTGAGCGAGTGCGATGCATGGCAGTAGGGATAGCAGTAGTGCGAAGCGCTTTGGCATATTGAGATTGATGTCGTTAATGAGTGAGTGGAGTGGGGAAGGATTCGCTGCGCCATTTTTCAACAGCAATGCCTAAATCAGAAAGCGGCCCCATCAGTTGCACACCTTCAATGACACTACGTTGCCGCATTACCCCAGATCCGCCTGCCCACAGATGGATGTTGGCGGGAAGCGCGAGTCTGGCTTGTTGTAACCCCGTCTTCACTTGTTGCGCAGGAATGGCCTCGCTAAAGGACAGCACGACGATATCTGAACGATGCGCTGCAGCGGCCGAAATGATTTCTTGTATAGGTGTTTGCACACCTAAAGTCACACAGTTCGCGCCATACAAACATAAGGTTGCTTCGGCCATCAACAAGCCCAGTGAATGTTCTTCGCCGGGGAGCGTGGTGAGTAAAACGCGTGGCGAGCCACTTGGATCGCGCAGGGTCGCAATGGCTGAACGCAACACGCCAGTGAGTTGTTCGCTATACAAATGTTCTTCAAAAATACGCAACTCACCGCGCATCCATGCTTCACCTACCAATTGATTCAATGGCGTGATTGTCTTGGACAAAAAATCATCCAAGCCCTGTTGTAAAAGTGCGCGGCTTAAAGCTATACGCAGTGTTACGGCTTGGTGCGTTTTAATGAGTTCGACAAAGTTGAGGATGTGCTGGGGGGCGGCAACCTGCTGTATTTGCGCGGGAGTGAGTAGCCCATTTAACTCTTCAGCGCCTAATCCAACCACCTTGGCAGGGCGTAAGCCATTGCCTATCAAGCGTTTTATTAGCCTAAGTTGTTCCACTTGCAGTTGTGGGTAGAGTCGCTCATCGCGTTCGTCACGCACAGGGACGGGAAAGCCATAGCGTCTTTCCCACACGCGTAGGGTGTCTTTTCCGATGCCGGTTTCGCGTTCTACAGTGGCAATGTCGAATAATAAATCAGTGGGTTGCATTATTTTGTCCTAGACAATGTTGACAATTAAAACAGAATTAGCCTATTCTTGCACCATAAACTTTAATTTGTCTAGGACGTAATCATGGCGGTGGTAAAGGCAAGCTTAAAAATCGCAGTAATTGGCTCGGGTATTTCGGGTTTGTCTGCTGCCTATCGTCTAGGACAGGCAGGGCATGCGGTCACTTTATTTGAGGCGGCAGATTACTTCGGCGGACACACGCACACGGTCGATGTCACCTTGGGCGGAGTGAGCTACGGCGTGGACACAGGCTTCTTGGTTTTTAATCACCAGACCTACCCCAATTTGGTGAAATTGTTTGCAGAGTTGGATGTTGAAACGGTTGCCACAGACATGTCGTTCTCGGTCAAATTTCCATTAGCGCAGCGTACGTTGGAATGGTCTGGTGGCAGCCTCGATACGGTGTTTGCGCAGCGTAGAAATCTATTCAATCCGCGCTTTATTCGCATGCTGCGCGACATCCTGCGCTTCAATCGTGAGACCACTGCACTCGCGCTCAATCCTTGGCGTGAAGCGCTAACTCAATCGTTGGGCGACTATCTCAATCGTCACCAATACAGCGGCGAATTTCGCGATTGGTATCTATTGCCGATGGCGGGTTGCATTTGGTCATGCCCCACCGCGCAGATGATGGACTTCCCACTCGCTACTTTTGTGCGTTTCTGCCACAACCACGGTTTATTGCAAGTGAACG
>JAGVFD010000149.1 GCA_020057805.1 Sideroxydans sp.
AATCCCCGGACTTGAAGGCGCGGCAGGGAGTGTGACCGCCGCTGAACGGCTTTTTGCACTCTCTGGCGCAGGCAGTGTGCGTGTTGATTTGTGGCGCGAAGCATGGACGGTACTCACGCACTTCCCCCTTTTGGGCGCGGGCTTTGGGGAGTTCGGCTATCAACACTTCTTATTGAGCTCTGAAGTGCAAAATGTAAAATTTTTTGGGCTATACAACAACGCACACAACATCGTATTTCAGCTTGCCGCCGAAGCGGGATTGGCAGGGGTCGCAGTGCTGTTGCTGGCGACGGGTTTCTTTGTGTGGCAGAGCTTTGTGCGGCAAGCGCAATTCAATGTGTATCAGTGGTGGGGCGCGGCGGTATTAGCGGTATTGTCCATTCACAGCTTTCTTGAATACCCGCTGTGGTATCTCTATTTCATTGGCATTGCCGCTGTTGTGTTGGGCATGTTTGATCGCACGACCTACTCTCTCGAATTGCGTTTGATGGGACGACTTTCGGTCGCGGTGCTGTTGTTGTTGGGTGGTGTATTCCTTGTACAAGCCATGCATAGCTACCGTCACCTAGAAAGTGCGCTGATTTATCGCGGCATGGCAACCAAGGATGCAAGTTACATTGCGCCATCGCAGGCCGAATTGACCGAGGTGCTGAACTACCCCTTGTTTGGTTCGTATGCCGAGATGTACATCGCGCAAAGCATGCCGGTGAATCAGTCGCAGTTTGAGCTCAAATTGGAATTGAGTACGCGTGCTTTGCATTACATCCCCAGCGCCCAAGTGGTGTACCGCCATGCTTTGTTATTGGCCCTTGATAATCAGATCGCAGCGGCACAAACGCAAATGAAAAATGCTATTTGGTCTTATCCAGGAGAGTTTCCTTCCTTGTTGCAAGAGCTGCAACCGTTGGTGTTAAGCGACCCAGCGCGCTTCGCGCCTCTGCTAGAATTCGCCACCCGAAATTTTGAGGAGTATCAGCATGTGGCAGTTTCTAGAAAATAACGTTTTAACCGTCTCCATCACCTTTATCAGTGGCTACATGCTGTTCTGGTCTTTTTACGGCAACCGCTTGCGCGGCATTCAAGAAGTGGATTCACAAGGCGCCATGACGCTGATCAATCGTCAAAATGCGCTGGTGTTAGATGTGCGTGAGCAAGGTGAATATGATGCTGGACACATCATCAATAGCCGCTTAATTCCAACGGGACAATTAAAAGAGCGCATCGGCGAGTTGGAAAAATATCGTGAGCATCACATTGTGGTGGTGTGCCGTAGCGGGGGACGTGCAACAGGCGCGACGGCATTTCTAAACAAGCAAGGTTTTGCCAAAGCGCAACTGTTAGTGGGCGGGGTGATGGCCTGGCAAAAATCTAATCTACCTTTGCAAAGGTAAGAAAATAATGGCTAACGTTGTCATGTATTGCACGGCTGTGTGTCCTTACTGTATCAATGCCGAGCGCTTATTGGTTAGTCGAGGAGTGAGTCATATTGAGAAAATTCGCATTGATTTGGATGACGCGCAACGCATCGTGATGGAAGCTAAAACAGGCCGTCGTACCGTGCCGCAAATTTTTATTGATGCCACGCATGTGGGTGGTTGTGACGACCTCTATGCACTAGATCGTGCGGGCGGATTAACTCCGCTTTTGAATAAATAATTAAGGAAATAAAAATGACTGAAGCTGCAATTACCACCGCGCCAACGACACCGATTTTCAACATTGAAAAGCTCTACGTCAAAGATTTGTCTTTAGAAATTCCCCATGCGCCAGGTATTTTTTTGGAGCGCGTAAATCCGCAAATCGACTTGCAATTGCAAACCCAAGCCGCCGCAGTGGAAGAGGGGGTGTTTGAAGTAGTGGTGACGGCAACCGTTACCGCCAAGTTGCCCGAACAAGACAAAATCATGTTCCTCATTGAAGCCAAGCAAGCGGGCATTTTCCAGGTGCGCAACATTCCCGCTGAAGAAATGGAAGGGGTGCTGGCGGTGATGTGTCCCAATTTGCTGTATCCATATTTGCGCGAAGTGGTGTCGGATGTGTCCGTGCGAGGTGGCTTCGCCCCCGTGTTGCTCAATCCGATTAATTTTGATGCGATTTACCAGCAACAAAAGCAACAGGCGCAAGCTCAAGCTGAAGCCGTCAAACACTAAATGTTCAAGCTCACCCGCCTACTCGTATTACTGCTCATTAGCCTTAACGCGACGGCGTTTGAGTACGTGTCGGTGGCCGAGCCTGCGATTCTGTACGATGCCAATTCACTGCAAGCCAACAAGCTGTTTGTGGCGACGCGTTATCTGCCGTTAGAGCAAATCGTGGTATTGGAAAACTGGGTCAAGGTGCGCGACTCCACCGGCAAAATTGTGTGGATTGAAAAGCGCAACTTGAGCAGCAAACGCTATATCGTGGTTACCGCAGACAGCACCACCGTGCGCACCAATTGGGATGACAATGCGCCCATTGCCTTTACTGCGCCGCGTCAACTGGGCTTAGAGTGGCTGGGTAATGCGGGTGCGGGTTGGGTCAAGGTACGTCACCGCGACGGCACCACGGGTTATCTTAAAAGCAACGACGTCTGGGGCGACTAATGCGCATTGCCATATTAGGTTCGGGTGCATGGGGCACGGCACTGGCGATTAGTTTTGCTGCCCGCCACGATGTCACCCTATGGGCGCGCGATGAAACGCTGATGCGCGGCATGCGCGAAACGCGACGCAACCAGCGCTACCTCCCCAATACCCCTTTGCCTGAACCGCTCACGCTGACCGCTGATTTAGGGGAGGCGCTACGTGATGTTGAATTGATTATTGCTGCCGTACCTGTCTCTGGCTTACGCCCTGTGATGCAACAAATCGCCGCCGCCTTCCCTGAACAAGTTGACGCGGCTCTCTATCCTGGTGTTATTTGGCTGTGCAAAGGGATTGAAACCATCACCTCGCTGCTACCCCATCAAATCGTAAATGAAACCCTGCCTGCCCATTTTGCGCGCGGCGCTTTGTCGGGCCCTAGCTTTGCGCAAGAAGTGGCGCGAGGCCTACCCACGGCCTTAACACTGGCGTCTAACGATGGCGACTTTGCGCAAAATATGGCGAAAGCCTTGCACCATTCGCGCCTACGTATTTATTCCAGCACCGATGTGGTGGGCGTAGAAGTTGGCGGGGCAATTAAAAATGTATTGGCGATTGCGGCGGGCATTTGCGACGGCATGCAAATGGGCTTTAATGCCCGCGCCGCCTTGCTTACGCGCGGCTTGGCCGAAATGACGCGGCTCGGATTGCAAATGGGAGGACGCGCTGAAACGCTAGGTGGATTAACCGGTGTGGGCGATTTAATTCTTACCTGTACGGGTGACTTATCGCGCAACCGTCAAGTCGGCATGTTGCTCGCGCAACGCCACTCGTTATCGACCATTTTGGGTGAACTGGGGCATGTGGCAGAAGGCGTCTACACTGCCCGCGAAGTGCAACGCATTGCCCAGCAACAAAAAGTAGAAATGCCCATCTGCCAAGCTGTATATCGCGTGCTGTATGAAAACCTAGCGGCAGATAAAGCCGTGGAAGCCCTATTGAGCCGTCAGCCCGGCGAAGAGTTTTCTAGCACAGGGCAATATCGAGCGCTATAAAGGGAAGTGAGAAGGGATGTTTGGGAAGAGGGAAGGGAGCGCACCTGCGGCGCTCAAGGGTGAAGGGTAAAAGCCCTTCACCCTTCCCGTGCTGCATCCGCCGGCATCGCAAACCCGCACTGCCGCCACGCTTCATACACGGCTACCGCCACCGTGTTGGATAAATTCAAGCTGCGATTATTGGGCAACATGGGCAAGCGCAAACGTTGCGTGGGTGCTAATGAATCCAACATATCCGCAGGCAAGCCGCGACTTTCTGGCCCAAACAAAAACGTATCCCCCGCTTGAAAACGCATCTCGTGGAAAGGCTGCGAGCCTTTGGTGGTGAGGGCAAATAGTCGGGTATTGGGCAAAGTTAGCAGGCAGTCATTCAGGCTATCGTGAACTTGTAGGGTGGCGTATTCGTGATAGTCCAAACCTGCGCGCCGCAATTGTTTGTCATCGAGGTCAAAGCCGAGTGGGCGAATTAGATGCAAGCGCGCGCCACTGTTGGCGCACAAGCGAATGATATTGCCTGTGTTGGGGGGAAT
>JAGVFD010000158.1 GCA_020057805.1 Sideroxydans sp.
AATTTAACGCCAAACTTTTTGAAGATGTGGTTGCCGTCCGACCTTAAACCGAAGCCCACTTTCAGCACCTGCGCTGCTTGTAGCAATTCCAATAAATAGGGCAGACCTTCTGTGCGATGCACCTGAAATAGATAAGCTCTATCAGGCAAAGCGAACTGCACTACATGCGGCCCGTTGCTCACTTCACCCACGGCAAAGGTGGGCTTCGATTCGGTATCAAACCCCACTATGCCCGCTGCTTTGATAGCCGCAGTGGCGATTGCGAATTCCTCTTGGCTGGTCGGCACAACAATGTGTTCCAGCGCGAGCCCGACGAAGCCATCCATCAGCGCGATGTCGGTTTTAGAGGGGGTGGCTATTTTCATGAATGGTGCTGTGCGATATAAGGGTTAAGCGGCATTTGGGGTACGCCCCGCTAACGCTTCAGCTGCGGCCTTATCTTGCAGTCTGCGTAGCGTGGAGTCGCCGAATCGTTTGGAGGCGGCCGCAGGGGCTTCCCAAGGAATTTGATACACCGCCATCGCATCTTGTTTGCCTCTAAATTCCGCACGGGTGATGGGAATCGCAGTGTGACCAAAATCCGCAGGCAGCGCATCTATCACTTCCTGTGTCGTCAAGATTTGTCGCGCACGGGTGATGGAGGTGATGCGCGCCGCTACATTCACAGTGTCGCCAAACACATCATTGGCCTTGAGAATGACATCGCCAAAATGCAACCCTACACGCACCGCGATGATTTGCTCGCCGCCGGGCTTTTCATCTTCCACCACCTTATGCATAGCGCGAGCTGCTTGCGCCGCCCACAAGGCATTGGGGAAGGTGCACATGATTTCGTCACCGATGGTTTTGATGAGCGAGCCTTTGTGTTTGGCGACTTCTTGTTTTAACAAATTCAAGGTGCGCGTCACCATATTCAGCGCTTCATCATTTCCCAGCTGCTCATACAGCGCAGTGCTGTCACAGATGTCCGCAAACAACACGGCAACTTTTCTTTTTTGTTGAGAAGAGTAGACCGCACGATTTTGGATAGACATGTTTTGTGTTTCTGCGTAATGCAGCAGCTTGGCGATGCGTGCGAAGCGCAGCTTCAGCGCAAGGTCGGTAGGCGTCAGTCCATTGCGATTTTTGATTTTGAGTTTCGCCCCGTGAATTAAAAGCAGAAGCACGATATCGACAATCCCTTTTTCAATCGCAACGAAGATGGGGATGCTGCCTTCTTGGCTGAAGTTGACTTCCACATCTGAAATCAATAATTGATGTAGTGCGGCAAAATCGCCGCTGTTGATGGCGGTAAGCACCGCAGTGCGAGATTGCATGGTGTCTCGCAAATAGTTGACGGCAGTGGGCATGTCAGCACCAGACTCAACATCCATTTCTGTTGCTGCTACTGTTGATGGGTTTGATTTTTGTCGGTAATACAACTTGTACAACAATGCCACAATGACCAGTACGCCCGTAGCAAAAATCATCACCGTGCGACTAATTTCAAGTTGGGTGGCCAGCTGGTCGGGCAAGTTTGCGCCAATCGACAATACCGAAACGGTGAGGAACAACATGAACTTGAGGTAGCGGAACAACGAAATAAAAACAGTCACCACCAACGCAATCAGTAGCAGATTGTGATCCACCACATTACCAATCATATCGGCAGGTAAATTAGCACCGAGTGCCATGAGTGAAACGATGAGTAACAGCCAGATTTCGCGGCTTTTGATTTGGATATTCATGATTGCCTCCCTATATGCATAACGATATTGGATAAGAGAGACACAAAAAATTGCGGCACGATGCGGGGGACTAACGGTAACCATACAGGTGTGACGGGGTTGCCGGCAGTCCCGCTGTCGTAGAACCCTTGGGCTCCTTAGACCGGAAACTTTGCGTCCCTACTTTTCAATAGGTTTGCCTTTAACAAACTACTTAACTTAAAACTCGCAAACATTATCCTGCTATCAGTTTCTTAACAGCAAGATAAATTACTGAAATCTGTGCTCCCGCTTGTCGGTTAATGGGAAGCGACTAACGGGAAAGCGCGTCAGATGGCTTAGTAATGGGGGCGTAACCATCTAGCGGCAAGACCGCACTTTTTCAAGGGATAAGTGGTGAGCGGCATTGCGTTCTATTTTTCATTTCCGATTTTTTACTGCGCGTGCGCGTAACTGGCCACAAGCACCTTCCACTTCTTGCCCTGCCGAATCACGTACGCGCGAATAAACACCTTGTCGATTCAACGTGTGCATCATCTCTGCTGTGCGTTCGGCTGACGGACGGCGATAGGGCAGACCATCCACCGCATTAAAGGGGATGAAATTCATCAGCGCGTATTTGCCTTTGAGCAAAGCGGCGATGCGCTCTACCTCGCCATCGCTATCGTTCACACCCTCGATCAACGTCCATTGATACTGTGTCGGATACCCCGTGGTACGCGCATACAGCTCGGCGCGTTCCACCAACTCTTCTATGGAAATGTTGGGTGCATGGGGCAATAACTTAACGCGTAGTTCGGCGTTAGTGCTGTGCAGGGAAAGCGCGAGGGCGGGTTTTACTTTCTCCAGCGGCAAGCGCTCAAATACCCGCACATCCCCCACCGTAGAAAGCACCAGATTCTTATGCCCGATGTTGCCCTGCGTCCCCAGTACGTCGATGGCTTCAAGTACGTTATCCAGATTGTGCGCAGGCTCGCCCATGCCCATGAATACCACCTTGTCTACCTTGCGGCGTTTGCGCGCCAGCACCACCTGCGCCACGATCTCTGCGCTGCCCAGTTGGCGAATCAAACCGTTGCGACCACTCATGCAAAACACACAACCCACCGCACACCCCACCTGCGTCGAAACGCACAAGCCACCACGTGGCAGCAACACACTTTCCACCATTTGGCCGTCGTGCAGTTCGACGAGCAGACGCGCGACTTCGTCATCAGAATGCTGATTCAGTCCCCTTTCCCCTCGGGAGAGGGCTAGGGTGCGAGAGTCACTTGATGAATTGCTTCCCTCGCCCCGCCCCTCTCCCCGTGGGGGGAGTAAGTCGTATTTATTCGGCACATCCAGAGCGACATGCTCACTCTGCAACTTCGCCAACCCATTCAACTCCGCCTCAATAGCTGGCAACTCATTGCGTAGCGCTGCGGGAAAAAAAGTATCGGCTGGGCTGCCCTTTCTATCGTACGAACACACCTGACTCCAGCCGCGTAGCAGGCGGTCCTCGTGGCACGGTTTGGCATCGAGGTTTTGCAGGTGTTGGCGGAGGTGGGAGATACGCATCGGTGAAGGTAAGGAGAAAGTCAAAACAGGAGTGGAAATGATTGAGGGAGAGGGGCGCGGATTTTAACTCAAGCCTTGACCAGCTATTTTCCAACGGTAAAGAGAGCATCCTAGGTAAAGATACATTTAGTGAACGTA
>JAGVFD010000013.1 GCA_020057805.1 Sideroxydans sp.
GGGGTACAAAAAGGAGTGTTCCAGTGGTCAAACAGTTTTCCAAGTTAGTCTTTGTGATGGTTATCGCACTAGGTGCCGATCTCTCCATCGCACAGGACTCCGCAGTGTTACAGAGTCAGAACCCTGCGCTGAATTCTGGCAAATCTACAAATGACCCCAAACCAGAGCTATCCAAACTCGAAAAAATCGAGGCGATGGTCATGCTGGACTATCAAGTCATCCCCGTGCCTAACATCAAATCCATCGATTTGATGGGATTCCATTTCTTGAACAAGGTGAACGATTTGTTGTATTTAGGGGTGGGTGGTTACGCGCCCTTACTCGAAGGCGAGTATGGCGGCTTCATGGCTTTTGACGTGACTGCCCAAGCTCAACGCAAGGTATTCGGGAACATTTTTGCTGATGCCGGTGTTTCGCTGGGTGGCGGAGGGGGCGGCAAAAGTGTTCAGCAAAGCAAAATGCTTTCTGGCACCGGAGGATTTGTGAAGAGTTACCTTGGCTTGGGCTACCATTTCAAAGATTTTTCAGCTGGCGCTAATTATTCAAAATTCAGGTTCATAGGTTCGGCCATCAATCATTCCCAGATGAATGTTTATATTCAAGTGCCTTTTGAATACTCAATCGGCTCCTATGCAAGCTCAGGTGACAAATTTTTATTCGCCAATGAAGCAGATGCTCAAGCCTTCTCCGACGAGTCAGTTGAACATATATTGACTGTGAGCTTGGACAACTTTTTTCAAATCAAACCAAAGGGGCTAAATAAAGACACAATCAATGTTGCTGATTTACAGTTTTCTCACTTCGTAAACAAAAACACGTATGGATTTTTCAATTTAGGCGTGGGTTACCACGGGTTGCCTTTGTACAACCAAATTCTTGCTGGCCTTGGTTACCGAGTCAGCGTTTTTCCAAGCATCAATTTCTACAGTCAGATGGGGATAGGGTCTGGAGGATATGCGCCTGACACAATCGACACGGGTCCTGGATTGCTTATTTTCCCGAAAATATCTGCTGAATATATGTTCGACAAAAATTTGGGCTTGTCATTATCGGCAGGCTATTTATTTGCACCGCAGGCTTCTTCTAAAAATTACACACTGGGTGCACTCTTGAATTACCACAATAATTTTGAACATCTAAATTCTGGTGCGAACAATACCAGTGAGTCATCTGTCTACAAGGCATACCGATTCAACCTATTTCAACAAACCCAATTAAACCTCAAAGTCAAAAATAAGAATCGAAGCAACATCAACTTATTAGCCGTGCAAATTGACAATGTTATTAGCGATCATCTTTACATACCTATTCAAGCCAACGTTGCTTACAACGCCTACTTGGGTTATCCGGGATACGGTGAGCTTCTGGCTGGTCTAGGAGCGCAAAGCAAATTCTACGAAGGTGATCGACTTCATCTGTTCGGGCATTTTTTGTTAGGAACCAACGTACATGGCTCGATCATTAAAACCGGTGCGGGCGTTAATTATGGCTGGAGTGACAGATTGGCGATTTATGGGGTCGCTGGTCAAACCGTCGGGATCGATAAAATAAAATTCAATTCAGACTATTTAGGACTCGGGCTAACCTACCGTTTCTCCGTACCAAGCTGGTAAATCTTCAACGCCTTTAGTTCTATCGAACAAAACTAGCTGTTTCCCTTGTCGTGGGGATGCTCTTCCATATAACGCTGCTTAAGGCGGGCGTTGTAGGCGGTGGCGACGGTGAGGATGCCGCGCAGTATGTTGATTTCTTCATCTTCCAAGCGAGCGCGTGAATATAAACGGCGTAGTCGTTGCATCAAGCGTGTGGGGTTTTGCGTAGTGAAAAATCCCATCTCGAACAGCGCTTTTTCGAGGTGCGCGTACAGCCCTTCCACGCGTTCATGCGCGGCGGGCTGCACTTCAGCAGTGACGAGTTCATAAGAATGGGCGGCCACGCTTAACTCATACGCCACCACTTGCACCGAAGCCGCGATGTTGAGTGAAGAGAAGTCAGGGTTGGTCTGAATGTTCACACCCAGTTGCGCCTTACCCATTTCCTCATTGGTCAACCCCGACATTTCCGTGCCAAACAACAAGGCCACAGGATGCTGACTGGCCTCCTGCACCACGATGGGCATGGCTTCACGCGGAGTTTTCACGGCAATCGAAATGTCACGCAGACGCGCCGTCATCGCCACGGTATAGGCCACGCCTTGCAAGGCTTCGTCAATCGAACCGCATACGACGGCGTTTTGCAGCACGTCGTCCGCGCCAGCGGCCATGGCATTGGCTTGTGGGTCGGGGAAGTGACGCGGGTTGATGAGGTACAAATGGCGCAAACCCATGGTTTTCATGGCACGTGCCGCCGCGCCGATATTTCCGGGATGAGTGGTGTGACTGAGGGCAACTCGGATGTTTTCGAAAGGATTAGGTTTATTCAAAGCAAAATTCCAACTAAAATGCGCACCGGATTTCCCCAGCTCATTAAAAAGGTCGTACTGATATGCACCCCATGCTCAACATCGCGGTGAAGGCCGCTCGTCGCGCCGGAAACTTGATCCACCGTGCCGCAGACAATTTGGACCACCTCTCCATTCAAAAGA